>JANTHE010000057.1 GCA_024762585.1 Sulfuricurvum sp.
GTTTTCACTGGAACTCGAAAAAGGGATGCTCTATTATGATGACCTGGAAATTGCCAAGCTGGGTGACGTCAGTATCACATCCTTTCTGCTTTTCAGCGCAGTCTCTGTGGCACCTTTTTCCTTTTCAGACGAGATGCAGCAGTTTTTGCCGGGTACGGTGGAGGAGATAAAGGTTTATCATTCCATAATCGATCCGCTTCATGTAAATATTCGCGCCGAAGGAGAGTTCGGGAAGCTCGAAGGTGCTGTCAGCCTGACCGATCACGATGTAAACCTCTCTTTGATGCCATCGGCAGCATTGCTGACGCAGAAACCGTTATGGCTTAATGAGCTGAAAAAACAGACATCGGGAGCGTATACCTATGAACTCGCTTATTGAGAAGGGCTGGCTCTCCGTTGTACTGCGCGTTGCCGTCATGGCCGCTGTGGTCAAGCTTGTGATGATCATTGCGGCGCTTTTTTTGCCTAAGACAGGTGTCGATGCCGTGCCATATGAACCTGAGAGCTTTTATGCCGGGTATAAGCCGTCGCGACTGTTTGCCCTGGCATACCGAAAGACAGAACAGAAGAAACAGGCTCCGGTGTATAAGCTTGACAAGCTGCTGCTTAAGGGAATTTTCGATGATCCCCACGCTCCGTTCATCGCAGTGCAGGATGGAAACAAAGTGGTGCTGATATCCAAAAATGAGACCTTTAAAGGCTATCGGCTGATCGAAGTGCATTCGGATCGGGCCGTATTTGACAAGGGCGGCCGCCATTATGAATTGCGCTTTAAAGCGCAGAAGGTTTCTGGAAAAAGTTTTATTACGAAAGCGGCTCCCGAAGTGATTAATGAAGGAGAAGCCGTTTTTGTGAAACGCAACGAAATACGCCATTACGCGAAAAACTATGATGAGATCTGGAAGAGTGTCAAGATAAAAGAGATTATCAAGGATAAACGTCTGCAAGGTTTCAAAGTCGACTGGGTCAAAAAAGGGTCTATTTTTGAAAAAGTTGGGCTGCGTAAGGACGACATCATTATCGGTGCGAATAACAAGAAGTTTAAATCGCTCTCGCAGGTCTTCAAACTCTATAATAATATGGAGAAGATCGACAGCATGAAACTGACAATCATCCGAGATAATCAGGAAAGGGAACTGGAATATGAAATCTTTGAGTAAAGCGGCCATCATCGCCCTGCTGGGGCTGTTAAGCCTGGAACCGGCACTGTTGGCGGAGACGCCGCATACTGTGAAACGCGAGCGCGTCAACCTTAAGCTTCAGAACATCAAGATTGAGGATTTCATCAAAATGGCCGGAAAGGTAATTGGTGAAAATATTCTATTGACGCAGCCTATTCCCGGCACAGTCAATTTCGTCTCCTCCGCTCCTATATACAAAGATGAGCTGATGGATATTTTGCTGGCGGTACTTGGCAAAAAAGGGTTTACCATTGTTGAAGACGGCAGTTTCCTGAAAGTGGAACGCGCCAATACCGCGGTAAAACGCAACCTCCCCATAGGGCACAGCAAGCACAGCCTCATGAAGACCGAATTTATCGAAGTGCAGAATGAGAATGTCGATATTCTGGCAGCCAAAGTACGGCAGTTTCTCTCAGAAGGCGGCAAGCTGCTGACGATCAAAGAGAGCAACACAATGATTGTCAGTGACTATCCGAAAAATATCGGTGTAATCAAAACGATTGTCAACAAGGTAGAGCGTCAGCGCTCTGCCAGCAATGATGTAAAGTTTGTGCAGCTCAAACATGCCAAAGCCAGCAGACTCGCAGCGCAGGTCACCAAAATAGCCCAAAGTATTATCAATCAGAAAGTGGAGAGCAATAAAGTACAGATTCTCAGCGACGATGCAACCAACTCCATTATCATACTCGCTTCGAGCGCAAATATTGAAAAACTTGTTCCCGTGGTTACGCGGATGGATGCCAAGGATGACAGTGCGAACGATAAACTGACCATCATTCCGCTGGAGAACAGTGAAGCCAAGAATGTGGTCACCTCCCTGCAGCAGGTGCTCGATAAGAAACAGTATGCAAAACCGACCGACAAGCCGATTGTCAGCGTCTATGAAGAGCTCAATGCCATTGTGGTTTCCGGGCGCGAATCGGACATCAATGATATCAAGGAGATGGTGGGAATTCTCGATGTAGAAAAGCCGCAGGTGTTTGTTAAGGCGCGCATCATCGAGATCAACCAGAATATGGCGGACTCCATCGGTGTCAAATACGGTTTGGCCGGCGGTGCCGTCACGGATGCCGGGTTGTTTACCTTTGCTGCCAACCTTGGAGGTTCTGCAGTGGCATTTGACGGAGGCGGGCTGCTGAACCTAAGCAGCTCGACATTTTCCTCTGGTATTGCTTTTGGCGCCACTGTGGATTTTCTGGCCAGCAATGGAGCAGCAAATACGTTGTCGCAACCGACTTTACTATGCGTTAATAATCAGGAGTCTTCGATTTACGTAGGCAAAACAGAGCCTATCATTACCTCGACACAGCAAGGAACCCAGAGCACATCGCTTGCCCGAAATACCTACACGCGGCAGGATATCGGTCTGACCCTCAAAGTCAAGCCGCGTTTGAGTCAGGGCGACAAAGTCACTTTGATCAGTACCGCAAAGTTGGAAGATATTCTCAACAGCTCTGTTCCGGGCCTGCCGAGCACAACCAAGCGCGAAGTCGTCACAACTGCGATTGTCAATAATGGCGAAAGCGTTATTATCGGCGGTTTGATTTATGACAAGAATCGGGATGAGCGACAGGGGATTCCGGGCTTGCGGGACATCCCGTACCTGGGCTATCTTTTTGACTGGAAGCACACGGTGCACGAAGAGATCAATCTTGTTATCATCCTGACGCCGTTCATCGTCCGTCATAATGAGGACATGCCGCGGGTACGCAAAGTGCTGCAGCAGCTCGATGAGGTCCAGGAAAAATACAAATCGCTGATCGAACGAAAGCTTGAAGAGCATAAAGAGGAGCTCGAAAAGAAAGGAGAGCTCACACCTGAACCCAAGCCGGATGGCGTTGATGATCCGATGAATATGATCTCGCCGTCAAAAAGGTAAGGCCATGCTCAATATCCCCGAAATTGAATCTGTCGATCTCCGTCCCACTCCGCTTGATACGGTCGATTTGAATGTCAGCATCAAAAACTATGTGCTCTTCAGTGAGATTGAGAACGAAACTACTATAATCCTGTCGCGAAAGCACCTCTCCGAGGCGTTTGATTTTCTATCTAAAATAGATCTCGATCTGCCAATCGTTTTGGTTGATAACGACAGTTTCGAACGTCTTTTCAATCGTTTTTTGGAGATACGAACGGACAAGGAACTGAGCACGATCGATCAGGAGCAAGAAGAGATGGAAGAGAGCGAGATGTCGCTTTCGGAATTTCTTCACACCTCTTCAGACCTGTTGACAAGCGAAGAGTCGGCACCGGTCATCAAATTTGTCAATGCACTCTTTTACCAGGCGATCAAACAGCGTGCCTCGGATATTCATATCGAAGTGCACGAATATAAAAGCGAAGTACGCTTTCGTATTGACGGTGCGCTGAACAAACATGCTGATATTGACAACAAGGTCGCCGGGCTCATTATCAGCCGCATCAAGGTTATCTCCAACCTTGATATTTCTGAAAAACGGATACCGCAGGATGGAAGAACGCAAGTGAAGATCGCGGGCAAAACGCTCGATGTTCGTGTTTCGATACTGCCGACCTATTATGGCGAGCGCGTTGTCATGCGGATGCTGATGCAGTCTGAAGATATCCCGCATCTGCCCGATCTCGGGTTTAACCTTGAGCTCACCGACCAGCTCGATGAAGTGGTGAAACATTCGCATGGCATTATCCTGGTCACCGGTCCTACCGGTTCGGGAAAATCGACAACGCTGCACGCGTTTTTGCAGCAGGTAGCTTCACCGGATAAAAATATCATCACGGTAGAAGACCCGGTGGAGTACAAAGCGGATAATATTAACCAGATTCAGACCAATGCAAAGGCAGGGCTGACCTTTGCCTCGGGCCTGCGTTCTATTTTGCGGCAAGACCCCGACGTCGTCATGGTTGGGGAAATTCGAGACGGAGAGACGGCGGAAATTTCGATACAGGCGGCATTGACGGGTCACCTCGTTTTTTCGACGCTGCATACCAATAACGCAACGGCTTCCATTACCCGACTGATTGACATGGGTGTCGAACAGTTTCTCATTGGCTCTTCTTTGCTGGGGGTATTGGCGCAGCGGCTGGTGCGGCAGCTCTGTAACGAATGCAAAGTCGAAGACAAAATTACCGAAGAGTACGCCGGGGAGTTCGGTCTGCCTGAAGGCGCGGTGATTTATACCGAGAAAGGCTGTAAAGCGTGCAACTATACCGGTTACTCCGGCCGTCAGGCCATTGGCGAGTTTTTCGAGATGAATGATGACTTTCGCAGCCTGTTAAAGGAGCACGTCAGCGACCATGTTCTGCGCGATATGGCGAAAAAACAGGGGATGGTGACGCTCTCAGATCAGCTCAAGCAGATGCTGCTTGATGGAAAAACTTCGATGCACGAGATTATCCGTGTGGGAGTCAAGGACGCCTGATGCGCCCCGCGTTTACACTGGTGGAAGTGATTGCAGCCGCAGCGATTGCGTCTATTGCAGGTATAGCGCTTTTGAAAATGAATTCGCAAAGCATGTTTCTGTTCAGCCGGCTAAAAGAGAGTGCCAGTGCGGCGGAGACACTTTCACTCGTGGGCAATCATGCCGATAAGCGCTTCAGCCATACCACAAAATCGCTGTATGATCTGCTGGACGATACCTATGACATTCAAAACGACGCATTCCGCAAATGGCTGCAGGAACAGAAATATGATTACAATGAAAATGTCGTGGAGACGGTGAGCTTCGGTTCGGACATGAATGAGAGTCAAACGCAGGAATACAGCAGCGAGACAAAGGCAGACGCGGCGAATGCGCCGATTGTCCAGTTCGAGCTGATTCAGGTCGCCATTAAACGTGAGGGAATGCACGGCGCCGTATTGACGGCGAGGCCGCTGTTTTGAAACGTGATGCTTTTACCCTGATGGAGATGCTGGTCTCTGTCGTGATCATTGTCCTCATTACGCTGTTTATGTACGGCGCCATCGCCAGCAGCCGTTTGACGTCCCGCACGCTTGGCCATCATGCCGCAGTCGAGAACAACCGGACGATGCTGTATGAGCTGCTTTATCGCGACATTATCGAAGCGCTGAAAGTAGAGCCGTTGCCAACGCAAAATCGCCGTTTTACTATTGTGAATCTTCAGACGCGCAATTCGCTTTACGATATCGCCGCGCCGCACGTCGTCTGGTATGTAAATGCACAGAGCCGCAAGCTCATCCGAATGGAGTCATCCCTGCCGATTTCCCTGCCGGTCCGTTTTGAACAAAAAACATTCATCCATGCGGATGCATTCGCAAGCAGTGTTACAGATTTTAACCTCTATGCGGTGCAGACGACGGAGAAAAATGCCACAAACACTCAGGAACAAAATACAAGTATGGAAAACAATTCTTCGAAAGAAGACAATAGTACCCAGTATGATCATTTTCTGCTTTATATGAATACGGAAAACAAACCGAATATAATGCTGGAGCTTGCGCTTTAACCCCATATGCAGGCATTTGGCTCTTTTTGATTTTTTGTAGTGTTCCATTGCTGCTTTAAAGAGCGTTTACAAAAGCTGTGGTATACTTTCTGCGATTTAGTTGATTGGCCAGTCAGCTATAAATTTTCAAAAAGGACATTTATGGCAAGTAAAAAACAGTGGTATAGTGTTGTTGCAGCTACGGCGCTTGCAGCTTCTTTCACGATGTCGGGGTGCGGAAGTTCAGGTGGTTCCAGTGGTTCTTCAAGTTCTGTCGCAAGCAGTACAAGTTCAAATGCCAGCAGTTCGTCTGCAGGACCGGTTATAGTAAAGGTATCTGATGCATATGTACTCAGTGCAAATGTAACAGCAGGCAGTGCCCAGGCGATTGAAGTCGGTAACGGTGATTATGAGTTCAATACTTCTATCAGCGGTACTTTGATGGCTGAAGGCGGAGCAAACGATATTGACGGAGACGGCAATGCGACGGCAGCTGATCCGAAAGCACCAACGCTGAAAGCACCGGAAGGTTACACGAACATTAACCCGTTCACGACACTGGTTGCGAACGGTGTTGCTGATGTGAATACGACTTTCCCGAATGCAGCGGCATATCCGACACAAAGCGGAATGCAGTTTGACTTCGATGTTGTAGCAGTAGGCGATGCAGATAACAACGGAAGCATCGATATCGCAAAAGAGACTGCAAAGGCAGCACTGTATGCTTCGGGTTACGCGGGTGACGGTGTCTCCTCCTCTTCTATGCCGACTAGCAGCTCTTCTGAGAGCAACAGCTCGGCAGGGACATCTTCCAGCGTCTACAATCCGTTCCCGGCAGCGGCGCGTGCGGACGATTGTGTAGAAGTGTTCCCGGGTGACTGTGCGGTCTCTTCTTCAAGTGAAGCGGCGAGCAGCGAAGACAGCAATGCTTCCTCTTCCAGTGAAGCGGCGGGCGGCAGTGCATTTTCAGAAATCGATGCATGTACTACAAATGTATGTATTGACGATGTCGTCAAAACATATATGGGTGACCTCAACGGGTACTTCGGAGACGAAGAGAGCTCATCTTCCAGCAGTGAAGAGAGCAATACTTCTTCATCATCGGATATGAATACAAGCTCAAGCAGTTCTGTATACAATCCGTTCCCAGCTCCCGAGCTTTAATATTTTCTCACGGATAGGAAAAGTTTCCTGTCCGTTCCCTTCTATATCCTATTTACGTTTTCTTTCTTGCGTTATAATTCATAAAACATCATTATTAAAGGCATTTGTTATGCATAATAATATATTGACTCCTATTACGAAAGGCTTTGTAGTGGCTACCGCAGTGCTTGCTGTGGTAGGATGTGGTAGTTCAGGCGGGGGCAGTTCGTCGAGTTCCGATAGTAACTTATCAACTACTGTTAGCAGTTCAAGCAGTTCAGATACTAATACAACAAACAGTTCGAGTGTCATCTCATCTTCCTTTTCTTCTAATGGAAATGGTTTAACAACAGATGCTCCGTCACGATATACAAGCGTAACAGTATCCGATGCATATGTATTGGGCGCGGTTGTAAAGATCAATGGTGTTTCTAATGATATTGACGCGGGTGATGGCGTGTATGAATGGCTTGAAAACTACTCAGGTGCGATTGTGACGGAGGGAGGGGCCAATGATCTGGCCGCTCCTTTCGGTGATGCCACTGCTGATGACCCGGCAGCATTTACGATGAAAGCACCTCAAGGGTATGCGCATGTCAATCCTTTTACTACGTTGATGGTTGAGGGGGCAGTTGATCTGAATACGACCTATCCGCTGGCTACCCAACGCGATGGCGAAGACGGCCTTATTTACAATTTTGATGTCGTTGCCGCAGGTGCAGAGGATATTCGGATTGCAAAAGAGGCGGCAAAGGCCGCATTGGCAGTATCGTATCAATATACTACGCAAAGTACGGGAGGGTCTGCATCTTCGGTTGCGGACACTTCAGACGGTACCGGTGATGGACTCAGCATCAATAAGCCCAGTGTCTCTTCTTCAAGCAGCGCAGCACCGATTTCCGGCGATCCCTTCCCGCAAAATGCTGCAGGACGTGCCACTGCTGCGCCTGAAGAACAAATTGATTCATGCGGTACTGTTACATGTATTAACGAGGTATTGTTGAGCGTATTTATGTCGAAGTTTGGCGCGTATGAAGCGGCATGCGTCCCGCTTCCGGGTGTAGAGGCCTGCTTGAATTATGCACCGGTTCAGGCACAGGAGACATACGCTTCATCATCAAGCTCCAGTGTTGCATCCAGTGTTGCATCTTCGTCATCTTCGAGCACCGCACCGGTGCAGGATACTTCCAACCTTTTCCCCAGTACTCAAAAATAGTGCGGCTTTCGCTGCACCTAAATGCTTCTATTTAATGACCATTTGGTTTTTTTCTATAAAATTTTCCGCATAGTTGCAATAGCGTTTTGCCTTGATGCAAAATTGCTCATAGAAGGATTCAAATGAATCGTTGGATAGTTGGCAGTGGACTTCTATTGTCATTATTGGTGTTGTGGGGCGTACTGAGCGAACCGCAGGTTGACCCGGATGAGGCAATCACTGAGATAGAAGAGACTGCGCAGACAAAGCCGCACAGGCCGTCTGCAGCGGTCCAGTACGAATCAGTGCAGAAAAAAGCAGTTGTAAATAATGCAAAAACGGTTCAGCCGGTACGGCAGAAGACGCAGGCCAAAAAACTGACACTCGACGAAGGGGTGCTCTATCAGGGTACGGATGTGTCGCACCGGTACGGTTTTCAGGTGATCGACGCTGCGATGCCGTCGGTAAAGGATAGAAAGAAGTTTACAGTCCAGGGTGAAATAGACGGGCACAGGTTTGTGCTCAAGATTCCTGCCAATGCCATGAATGATCCGCTGCAATTAAGGATAGTCGACCGAAAAAGCAAACGCGTTAAAACGGTGGAATTGGGTACCGGGAATGACTTCGACACGGGGCAGGGAGCAGCAAAATTACAAATGGCCTTTTCGGATCCTCAAAGCTATGAAGTGGTTTACAATGATGTGAACAGCAAAGTGTTTCCATAATGAAGCGGATTGAAAAAGTAATGCAATTTCAAAGGAGAGGAATGAAAAAAAATGCGATTAAATTGGTTTTATCTGGAATGTTGGGTGCATCAGCGATGCAGGGTGCAGAAGTTGATCTGAAGGCCACGGCGTATCAGAAAGATGAATTGCGCATTCAGGCATTCGAAGAGTACCTGCGAAAAACCAGGCATTTTCGTCCGCAAAAACATTCAGAGCTTGACCGAAATCTCAAAGAAGACTGGTTGTTGGCCAACCGATTTGTAACAGAGGGCATGAGTCCAAAAGAGAAGGCGTTCATTACAAATATGCTAAATCGCGAACTCGCCCGAATGGAAGTAGAACGTATTCAGCGTTCCGTTAAAATTTCTGATGATGTTCCCAGATCGTACTATATGGATCATCTCGAAGATTACAAACTTCGTCCGATCCTCTCTTTTGATATCTATACATTCAAGACAGTGGAAAAAGCAGAAGCATTTTATGAATATACGAAAAAGCATACAGCCGAGGAAGCGGCAGCATATGCAAAAAAAGAGAAGATAAAAACGGTGCCGTATAAAGCGGCGGAGAATAAAACGATTCCATACCTTCGCCGGGTCATGAAAGACAATCACAGCAGCGGCTACTTTTCCTCTCCTGTTTTTTTCAACAAAGAATTTTCGGTCATTTATGTGGCGGACATTAAACCGCAGAAAGGATATTTGCCTTATGAAAAAGTCAAACCGCATATCATGAATATCCTCTTTAAAAAAACCTATCTTGAAGAGCGTCAGAGAATTATTGAAGAAGAGAGCAAGCAGCCATGAAAAGTCTGTTGGGCGGCGTTGTACTGGCACTGATTTTGTTAACAGCCTGCAGTGATCAAATACCGAAATCTGAATATGTCAGTATAGACCAAAATGTAACATTTGATACAAAAAATGCAAAAGAGCTCAGAAACCGTTTTATCACCTATTGGGACTT
>JANTHE010000058.1 GCA_024762585.1 Sulfuricurvum sp.
CTCGAGATTGCGGTGGTTGATGCCGATGATGTCCGCCCCGGCGAAGATCGCCTTGGTGAGGTCTTTTTTATCATGAATCTCGACCAGCGCCTCCATGCCAAGATGCCGGGTGTACTCCAGCAGCTCTTTGAGCTCCTTGCGCGAGAGCGCCTTGGCAATGAGCAGCACGAAATCCGCGCCGTACACCAGTGCCTCGAGCAGCTGGTACTTGCTGACGATGAAGTCCTTGCGCAACAGCGGGATGCCGACATAGCGGCGAATCTCCGCGAGGTAGTCGAGACTGCCCTGAAAATAGTGCGGCTCGGTCAGCACCGAAATGGCGTTCGCCCCGCCCCGCTCATACGCCTGTGCGATGGCAACCGGGTCGAAATCCTCACGGATGACCCCTTTTGACGGGCTGGCCTTTTTCACTTCGGAGATGATGCGGTAGGGCTCCTCCTCCGTCGCTTTGAGAAACGGGATGACGTCGCGCGGGGCGCGGGCGTTGAACGCCAGCGAACGTCCCAGCCAGTCCAAGCTGAACTCTTTTTCTCGTCGCTGAAGGTCCTCTTTTGTCTTTTCGATGATTTCGTCCAGAATCATTGCTTTCCTTTTTGTTTACAGGCTTGAATCGCTTTGATATGGCTGTCAAGTTCGTCGTCGTGCTCGCCCTGCATCGCCGTAACCGCTTTCTGCATTACGCGCTTCGCCTCTTCGCAGCGACCGAGCTTGTAGTAGCCCCACGCCAGCGAATCGAGGTAAAAGGGCGAATCGGGTTCTTGCTGCAGTGCCTCCTTGACATATTTGACCCCGTCGGCCGGATCGACATCGTTGTCGATGAGCAGATAGCCCAGATAGTTTAGCATGAGCGGGTCTTTTTCATTCGCCACGGCACGTTTGAGCTTATCAACAACCGAGGTGATCATCTTCGGGTCACTTTTGTCCACGGCGGCCTCGAACTCGAAGATGCCGCTCTGCCCAAGGTACGTAGCGTCTCCCGTCTTGTTATACAGTTCATTCGCCAGTTCGGAAGCTTTGGCGTACTCCTTAGCATTGATGTAGAGCTTGAGCAGCAGCGCGTCGTCCGTATGGTACTGCTCCAAAAAGCGCTTGAGGTTGATCATGTCGTTTTGGTAGCTGTAAATGCGCACGATGGCATTGGCGACTTCCGGCGAAGGCGCGGTATCGTACAGACGCAGATAGGTCGAGAGCATCCCCTCGATGTTGTTCTGCTCGCTGTAAAAGCCCGCCAGCCGCTTGCAGATGCGCTCCGAACAGCCGTTCATGCGTACATGCGTCTCCAGTTGGGCGATGGCGTCTTTCTTGCGGTCGAGGTTGACGTACAGCATCACTGCCATGGAGTCCAGCACCGCCTCGTCGTAATCGATGGCGTAGGCGCTTTGCAGATAACGCAGCGCCGTGTTGTACTGCCTCTGCTGCGCGTAGATGTTCGCCGCCGACACATACTCGGGTTTCGCTTTGGTCTTTTTCAGCAGTGCCAACACCGCGGCTTCCGCCGCTTTGAGATCGCCCTTGCCCATCAGCGCGCTGATGCGGTAGCGTTCAACCTGAACGTCGAACCCTTCCGTCTCCCGATACGCCTCTGCATTTTGGATGACGTCATCATACTGTTTCGCCAGCAGCAGATTCTGGAAAAAACGGTCGCGATACGCGATACGCGGGGCCTTTTCGTGCAGCAGTGCCCAAAACTGCGCCGCCTCGGCATAGCGCCCATGCGATTCGGCGTCAAGCGCGAACAACACATACGCATCTTCCGCCTCGAACGCCTTGGTCTGCGGCGAGAGCGCAGGCTGCTTGCTGCAGCCTGCGAACAAGAGCATAAGCGCCACGACGACGAGAACGGCGCTACGCATCGACGATCCCCGGGCATTCGCGCTTGAGCTCGTCCACACGGCTCTTGTAGTAGTCCCAGAACGGAAAGGTTCGACACTGTGCCGGACGGGCCTCGTACACGGAGCACCCCCCGGCTTCGCGGTCATAGAAAATGCAGTCATGCGACAGCCCGACGATGCGCTCCCTGAGCGAAAACTTGTAGCCGCGTTTTTCGAGGTAGGTCATACGAAAGTTACTTTCATCGATTTTCAGGAGTGCACAGAGTGCCGCGATTTCAGATGGCGAGACAAAAATATTGCCACTCTCGCCCGTGCAGCAGCGCCCCCCGCACCCGGCACAGGCGGAAGGGTCGAAAGCGTAAGAGAATCCTTCTTGTCTCATCATAGGGAGCATTTTATACTGTGCGTCCTTGCATCGCGGTAGACTTGCTGGCTTTTGGCGGAAAATTCATCGTCCTCGAAGGCGAAGACCGGTGGCCTTACCTGCATGAGCGAGCGCGAATTTTTCCGGGCGTGCAGCATCACCAGGGTGGCGTTGCGCCCCGGTTTCGAATGGACGAATTGTACATCAACCACTCTTAATTTGGCGTGCGCGCACGCCGCGCAAAGGTGGGAAAACTGCTGCGGGTCGTAGCAGAGCACCAGATGGCCCTGCGGCCGAAGCAGTTTCGCGGCATGGGCAATGAAGGCATCGATAGGCAAGTGGATGTTATAGCGCGCCGTGTGAATCATCTCATCTTGAGAGCGCGACGCCCCCTCATGGTAAAATGGAGGGTTCGAGACGATGTAGTCGAACCCCTGCTCGTCATGAAAATCGAGAAAGTCGGTGTGATGGACAGCGTAACCAATGCCGTTCACCTCGGCGTTTTTGGACGCGTACCGCACAAAAGCTTCCTGTTTTTCCACGGCCTCAAGCTGCACCCGGGGGTTGTCCCGCGCCACCAGCAACCCGACCACTCCGCAGCCCGCGCCCACGTCGAGCATGCGCCCGCGCGGTCTGAGACCATTGATGAAATCGTAGAGGAAAATGGAATCGCTGTTATAGCAATAGCCTTTTTCGGGCTGGTAAAGCAGCATTTGTTTCCTCCGACGTTATAATAAGCGTTATTATACAGTCTCAAGGTCTACACATGATAATCATTCCCGCCCGCCTTGCCTCTTCCCGGTTTCCCCAAAAAGTACTCACCGATATAGGGGGGATTCCCATGGTCGTGCGCACCGCACAGCAGGTGCAGGCACTCGACGAGGTGATGGTGGCCGCCGACGACGAAAGCATCATCACCGTCTGTACCGACTACGGCATCCCCGCAACCCTCACCTCGACCACGCACAAAAGCGGCACCGACCGGGTCAACGAATGCGCCCAACTGCTTGGCCTGGACAACAACGAGCCCGTCATCAACATCCAGGCCGACGAACCATTCATCGAACCGGAGGTCGTCTCGCTCGTGCTCGAGCGCGTTAAAAAACTCTCGAAACAAAAAGAGAAATTCGTTATGGCCAGCTGCTACAACGCCGTCAACGACGAAACGGCACAGGATCCAAACCTTGTCAAGGTCGTGATCGACGCAAACCATAACGCCGTATACTTCTCCCGTGCCGCCATCCCCTACAACCGCGGCGGCGGGGCAAACTATTACGGGCATATCGGCATCTACGGCTTTACCAAACAGAGCCTTCACACCTTCTGCACCCTCGACGACGCTCCCATAGAAGACATCGAAAAACTCGAACAGCTCCGCGCCGTCTACCACGGCCTGCCCATCAGCATGGTCAAAGTGACGTCAACCGGCTTTGGCATCGATACGCCCGAAGACCTTGAACGAGCGAAAGAGATTTTCGGAATTGAGTAGACGTGTTCCGAGAAGGATGACTTTTCATCCTTAAATAAGTATAAATCTATACTTCATAAATATCATGCATGGCACATCGTTCCCACCTGCAACAAAATCCGAAATAAATGAAATGTGCATGCGACAGCAAATCATGCTTTCTTTTTCCCGGTTCGGCTTTTGCTTTGCATGAGCATAAGCGCTAAAGCGCAATACATGCGAGACACTAAATGTCGAGTTGTAAAGAAAAAGGGGAACAAACAAAGCAAAGCTTTAAAAGCTTGACATTTTAGATACTAATTACCAAGTTGAAAAATTGAAGAAAATCCGGCCAAAGGCCGGAGAGAGTTAGATGTTGTCGCGAATACCGAGTTCTGCGACAAGCTTGTCGTATGCTGCACGGTTCGTGCGTTTAAAATAACGCATCAGGCGACGGCGCTGGCCGACGAGCTTGAGCAGACCCAGGCGAGAAGCGTGGTCTTTTTTGAAAGTTTTAAGGTGTTCAGTCAGTTCCGCAATACGCGTACTCAGCAGTGCGATCTGTACTTCTGAAGAACCTGTGTCGTTTTCGTTACGTCCGAATTTTTTAACAATCTCTTGTTTTTTCGCCGCATCCAAAGCCATGATAGCCTCCTAAATGGGTATAGATTTAATGTTCACCATTGAACAAGGCCGAAAGTATATCGAAATAAGACATTTTTTTCAATATTCGTATCTTTAGGGCACCTCCGGAAACTACCTGCGGAGGTGCCCTTTATTTGTTACACTTTTAGAATTAGGATATAATTACTCTGAATTAAACCAGAAAGTTTTTCATATGCTTCTAACACGTGCCAGCGAATATGCCCTTCTCTCTCTCATTGTTCTGGCAAAAGCAGATAATCCGCTCGATGCAGATACCCTGAGCCGCGAACTCGACATCTCCAAAAGTTTTCTGGCCAAAATCCTGCAATCCATGGCGCGCGCGGGCATTCTCAACTCCTATAAAGGAGCCAACGGCGGTTTCGCACTGGCTAAAGATATGCGCGAGATCACCGTCCACAACATCACCTGCGCCGCCGAAGGCAAGAACCCGTCCGTTTTCGACTGTTCGAAATCGCAAAAAGACTGTCCATCGGACAAAGCCACCACCTGTCAGAT
The DNA here is from genome assembly GCA_024762585.1 of Sulfuricurvum sp. Taxonomy (GTDB): domain Bacteria; phylum Campylobacterota; class Campylobacteria; order Campylobacterales; family Sulfurimonadaceae; genus Thiomicrolovo. The sequence continues at coordinate 4,805 of JANTHE010000058.1, forward strand.
TTGGCCGGTCGTCAACCGTCTGCAGGAGAAGATAGACACTTTTCTGGACAACCTGACGCTTGCCGACCTTATTGAACAAGAAACTAACTGAAAGGCCCTCGTGACCATTTATCATCTTTCTCATATCGACCTGGACGGCTACAGCTGTCAGCTCGTCATGCAGCACACCCCGCACACGATGCACTTCTACAACGCCAATTACGGTGAAGAAGTCCCCGAACGCCTGCGCCAGATCGTCGAAGCGCTGGAAAAGGAGACCGAGGCCATGATCCTCGTCACCGACCTGAACCTGACCATGCAGGAATCGCGCTGGCTCGATGGTGAAGTCACGCGTTTAAATGACTCCGGGAAAAAAATCACCCTTCAGCTGCTCGATCACCACGGCAGCGGCAAAGAGAGTGCTGAACGCTTCGGCTGGTATTTCCTCGACACCAAGCGCAGCGCGACAAAGATCACCTATGAATATGCCAAAGAGCATGGTTGGCTGACCGACGAACCGGCATGGATGCAGGCCTACGTCGATGTCGTCAACGCCGTCGACCTCTGGCTGCAGCATGAACATGACAATTTCGAATACGGCAAGGTCCTGATGCGGCTGGTAAGCGATACGCGCGAAATGAACCGTACCCTCTTTGCCGAGCAGGACCGCCGCTACAAGCTCTCTTTGCTGACCGAAGCAGCCGGCATGGTCGGCGAGCCCAAAGCACCAATCGTGCTCGATGAGAACATCCACCGAATGAAAAAAGCGTTTTTCCGCGAAGACGAAGACAATACGCTTGATAACCTCGTCACCCGATACATCGTAAAACTTCTGGGACAAAAACGCAGTGAGATGACCATCTACTACCGCGGATACCGCGGTTTTCTCAGCTATGCCGTCGGCAATACCTCCATCATCGGGAACGGGTTTCTTGTGGCCTACCCGGAGTACGATTTCATTGTTGACATCAGTCCCCGCGGCACGATGAGCCTGCGCGCCAACAACCAAGTTGACGTTTCACTCATTGCCAAGGAGTGGGCGGGCGGCGGCGGCCACCCCAATGCTTCAGGTGGGCGCATTCAGGGCTTTAAAGAACAGTACCGCTATGACAAAGTCAAATCACAGATCGAAGCGCTCATTGCCCGTAAAGAGTCGGTTTCAGGAAAACTTTCGCAAAAAGAGGAGTAATCAGCGGTTCTTCGCAAAGTAGCGTTCCACGCCATCGGCAAGTCCGCGCGCGAAATAGTCCTGATAAGTTTTGCTATGCAATCTTGTCGCTTCTGTCGAATGTGTAATGAAGCCGACTTCAACAAGTACCGCCGGCATCTGCGCACCGACCAAAACCCAAAACGGTCCTTCCCGAACCCCACCGTCTTTGATATTTTTGTAGCGGGCTCGCAGCGAGGAGAGAACGCTCGACTGCAAATCGATTGCCAACTTATGCGAGGCGATGATCTTCTCGGAGTTTAGTGCATTCAAAAAAGTGTTTTTGCCATAAAAATCCATATCTTCCACCTCTGCCCTATTCTCTGTGGCCGCTGCATTCGTCGCTCGTTTTGACCGAGACGGTGACAAAAAGTAAGTTTCGATGCCGTAGGCTTTTTTTGCATTGCGTTTTGGAACAGCATTGGCATGTATGGAGATAAAGAGATCCGCACGCTTTTTATTTGCATAACGCGTGCGATTCCGAAGCCTGATAAATCGATCCTTGCTCCGGGTCATATAAACCGTGTAACCTCGTGCACGAAGTTTTGCAGCCATTTTAGCTGCGATCGCAAGAACAATGTCCTTTTCACGATATTTTTTGTAACCGACTGCCCCGCCGTCTTTACCGCCGTGCCCCGGATCTATGACGATAATTTTCTCTTTATTCTTTCGTTGAGCTTTGCTGCCGCTGCTGACGGTTTTCGGAGAAGTGACACGGGAGAGTCCGGCTCTGACAGTAAGCGTGTTGCTCCGCTTTGAAAAACGTACTTTCAGTACTCTGTTGCTTTCAAGGACCAATCGCAGCGTAGCGGGTTTGTACTGCGCAAGGGTAATACGTTTGAGATCGCGATGCTTCAGCGCCCGTGAATGGTCAAGGACCGCATGTATATCGAACACATAACGGTACCCTTTCGAACCGCTTTTTCCCAGCTTGAAATAGTTGACATCCTGTTTGCCCAACCTTTTGTCAAAACGGAGTATGAGTCTCCCCTCGTTCCAGCGTACATCGTTGAGCCGATTCTGACTCAACAATTTCGGTGTAACGCCTTTTGAAACTTTTTTCGTTGCGGGTTTGGACGTTTTTTTCTTTTTGACAGTGCCAAGTGCCTGCAGTTTTGATTTATATGAACTCACATCGATATGCAACCGATTCCCGGTGGCAACTATGCCATTAAGTGCACGGCGCGTTTGCGTATTATCACCCTTGAGCGATGCACTCAAATAGGCCGACTTGAAGGTATCGTAAGCACGAAAGATTTCTGATTTATTCTTCGACCGAAGTGATCGTTCTGCTTCAGAAAGCGACATTGCCGGCAAAACTGTCGCCAGAATCGACAGCATTGCGAAGAGGAGCGTGAGCCGCTTCGCCATCATCTTTACCTATTCGCCCTCTGTCAATTTTTTCATCAGTTCAGCTACACTGATAATTTCAGTAATGCGGTATCCGTTGGATCCAGAGAAAAATAGTCCCAACTCGGTATTACCCTCATACGCGTCGCTAAGGCGATCGGCGATACAGAAACCGACTGCTTTTGCCTCTACACCCCGTTCGCAAGGTGCGACACAATTTGATATACACTTAATATCCGGGCCGGTGCGCGTTTCAATCAGACTGCTGAGATTGGTGCGTACCCCGCGTGCAGGGTAGCCTACCGGCGATTTCATCAGATGAATATCCTCTTCTTTCGAATCCAGCAGCACTTTTTTGAAATTGGCATGAGCATCACATTCGTACGTCCCGATGAAACGGGTTCCCATCTGTACACCTGAAGCACCAAGCCCCATCATTTGTTCGATGTCATCTTTATCCCAGATACCTCCCGCGGCAATCACGGGGATATTGCCCCAGGCGGCTGCCTCCTCGACAACGGGTGTGACCAGGTTTTCGAGCTGATGCTCTTCCATGAAACACTGTTCATAGGTGAATCCCTGATGCCCTCCGCTTTTGGGGCCTTCGAGAATGACAGCATCAGGCAAACGGTTATAGCGCTTTTCCCAACGTTTGCAGATGATCTTGAGCGCTTTGGAAGAGGAGACGATTGGCACCAAAGCGACATCAGGATAGCCCTCGGTAAATTCAGGCATATTCGTCGGCAGCCCTGCCCCGGTGATAATAATGTTCACCCCCGCTTCGCAGGCGTCGCGTACCACCCTGCCATAATCGTTGATGGCATAAAGCACATTCGCCGCCAGCGGCGCGTCGCCGCACAGTTTTCGGGCATTTTGAACTATAGCGTCCAGTCCCTCTTTAGAGTAAAAGTTTTCCACGTCCAGCGGCCGCTCCGCCACCAGCTTATGCACATGCGACTTTTTCTCATAGTAACCGGTCCCAACGGCACTTATAACCCCAAGTCCACCCTCTTTTGAAACCGATCCCGCCAGCTGGTCCCAGCTGATACCGACTCCCATACCGCCTTGTACGATCGGTTTTTCAATGGTATATTTACCGATCTGCAGCGGCTTGAAACTCATCTGTTTACCTTTGCGCGAGCGAACTTGCGTTTGCCGACTTGCAGGATATACTCTCCTGCTTCGAGCTGAAGCTGTTCGTCGTCTACTTTTTGCTGATCTATTTTAACGGCTCCTTGCTTAATGTCGCGCCGAGCCTGTGATGTCGAGGCCTCCAGTCCGCACTCCTGTAACGCTTTGGCAATCCAGATCGGTGCTTGGAGTTCATACTCAGGCATATCGCTGGGCAACTCGCTTTTAGCGTGAACGCGTTCGAACTCCGCTTTGGCAGCCTGGGCATCCTCTTCGCTGTGAAAACGCGCAACTATTTCCATCGCCAGTGCCTCTTTTACCTTTTTGGGGTGTGCGGTACCGCCTTCGACATCTGCCTTTAACTGCGCAATCTCGGCCAGGCTTCTGTGACTGAGAAGTTCGTAATAGCGCCACATCAAATCATCGCTGATGCTCAGCATCTTGCCAAACATCTCGTCCGGTGCTTCGGCCACGCCAATGTAGTTGCCCAGGCTTTTGCTCATCTTCTGCACACCGTCAAGCCCCTCAAGTATCGGCATCATCAAGATCGCCTGCTCCTTCTCCTTTTCATAGGCACGCTGCAGATGTCGCCCCATCAGAAGATTGAACTTCTGGTCGGTCCCGCCAATCTCGATGTCACTGTCCAGATGCACACTGTCAAACCCCTGCAGCAAAGGGTAGATGAATTCGCTGATGGAGATGGGGGTTCCGCTCTTGTAGCGCTTTTCAAAATCGTCGCGTTCGAGCATACGTGCCACATTCATCAGTGTCGTGAGCTCCAGCATTCCAGCCGCGCCAATAGGGTTGATCCATTCGGAATTAAATAGCACATCCGTCTTTTCCGGATCAAGAATCTTGAACACCTGCTCTTTATAGCTTTTGGCATTCTCCGCAATCTCTTCGGGCAACAGCTTTTTACGTGTTTCGCTCTTGCCGGTCGGATCACCGATCTGCGCCGTAAAGTCGCCAATGATGAACTGAATGCGTGCGCCCAGACGCTGAAACGCTGCCAGTTTGTTCAGCAATACAGTATGCCCCAGGTGCAGATCCGGTGCCGTCGGATCGAATCCTGCTTTTACCGTAAACGATTTCCCT
>JANTHE010000059.1 GCA_024762585.1 Sulfuricurvum sp.
CCTCAAAAAATCCACCTGAGATCCTCTCTGCTTCTATAGAGATACTCTTATATTATGGAAAACGAGTTTTTCGACAAATTATAGCATAGGAGAACATTTTACTTTGAAGATATGAAGTTAAAACGATATTAGAGAACCTTTAACAGAAAAAGCTTTTAAACTTTTTGCCTGCTAATAAAATATCCTCCGATCAGGATGGGCAGTGTCCCTGATAGCTGTGTGAACGAAGGAACCTCATACAAAAAAACATAGGCAAAAAAAAGGGTGAAAAGTGGTATGAATGCAATCATGGCACTGAGTTTTGTGATACCGATTCTGTGCAGGGCCTCGATCCAGAGAATCTTTGCCAAAACATAGACAAGCAGAGCGATGGCAACGATATAGGGCAGTGAAGTAATGAATGCTGCAGGCGTTGGAAAACCCTCAAACAGCAGAAGCAGTCCCAACAAGACCGGAATAGCGATGATATTTCTGAATGTAAGAATTGTGAGTGCACTGACATGGGTGCGTGCACGTTTTTGATAGTAGTTCGCAATGGGGGCGATGGCAGCTGCCAAAAGCACCAAAAGATCACCAGGATTGAAATGAAATTGCTTGGGAAAAAGGATAATAACAGCTCCTATCCCCATCAAGAAAGCGGCAACACTCTGACATGTGTTGAGACGCTCAGAGCCGGATCGATTGAAATAGAGATAGGAGAAGAGCAGCTGCAGTGTCAAAATGACAGCCAGATTGCCCGCAGTAGTGTAACGCAGGCTGACGAAAAGCAGAATGAAGAGTAACGTGATATAAAATGAAGTCCAAAGCAGATCTGACAGGGCATTATGCTGTATCAGTGCTGAGAGCCCCTCTTTATAGTTGAGCATAACCAGCAAGACGGCAGTGGCGATCAACAGCACAAAGAAATAGGTATTGAGCGCACCGATTTCCCTGACGGCAACTAGCGAAAGAATCGGAAAGAGCCCTTCGAGTAGGGAGAGGGTGACTGCGTAAAGTTCGCCTTGCCGTTGCGTGGTCACCGGGTGCGCCGCTCGTAGATATCCCGATGGGTCTGTACAAAGGCGTTGAACGAAACAGTGATGTCGAAGTCGCGCATATTTTCGTAGCCCTGTGCGGCATAATGCTCGCGCAGAGTGGCGTTTTCGAGCAATTGCTCAAGGGCCTGCACCCAGGCATCTATATCGTTTCCTTTGACCACCAGGCCGCCGGGGCGTTCGTTGTAGTTGACGATGCTCTGCGGACCGCCCTGATCGGAGACAATGCAGCTAACGCGGCTGGCCTGCGCCTCCATGACGACCTGACCGAGCGTATCGGTCACGGAAGGGAAGACGAAGAGATCGCTTGAGGCGTAGAGGCGACTGAGATCATCGCCTATGACGGGTCCGGTAAACGTCACATCATCGAGCGCGTTGCAGGTGCGCTTATGGCGCAATGCACCCTCGCCTACGAGAATCAGTTCGGCACTGTCTTCGGGATGCAGCTGCTTGTAGCGCTTCCACGTTTGGATAAGAAAGGGGACGTTCTTCTCTTTCGAAATGCGCCCGACATAGAGGACTTTCGGCCCGTCGCCGGTAATACCGTACTTTTCAAAAATTTTCACGTCCCGATGGACTGGGTGAAAACGTTTCAGATTAGTCCCAGGAGGCAGCAACGCGCTTTTGTCTCTGGGAATGCCGATGTCTTTTTCCATGATCTTCAGGTATTCGTGCGAACGGGTGAAGACTTTTTCGAAACGGCGGTAAAAGGTCTTCATGACAGTGTCGGTCACACGTTTGGCCCACTCCATCCCGGTGTTGTCACGGATATAGGCCGGAAAATCGGTATGATAGGTCCCCATGGTCGGCACTCCGTGCTTTTTAGCGAGTTTTCTGGCCGTAAATCCGACCGGTCCGGGGGTGGAAATATGCAGCAAATCCGGTTTCAGCTCCAGCAGTTTCGCCTCCAGCGCTCTGGCCGAAGGGTAGGCGAGGTCGAGTTCATTATAAAACGGCATGCGCATGCGCCATCGGGGTTTAATGTTATGGATATTGGGCAGCGGAGGACAGAATTTGGCGGTGGACGAGACAATATGCAGTTTCACATCATACATCAGCGCCTGCTCTCCCATGTCCTGAATAAAGCGCGACACCCCGTTGAGATCGCCGATGGTGTCGGTAAAGATACAGATGCGCATAGATCACCGTTCCTTGCGGGCACCACCAGAAACCCTCTGAGATCTGCACAGGGTTTCTGGTGGTGCCCTTAATAAAATAGGGCGAAGTGTAGCGACTATCGGTTGCAAAGCCATTACAAAAATCAATGGTTTGTCAGCTCTTTAGCTTTTTCTTCCTGCGCTTTTGTATTTTGATTGAGTGTCTGTGCAACGGCTTTGGCATCGTTCATGACGTCGATCTGCTGGCGAAGGAAATGTTCTTTTTTATCGGACTCGGTTTGCGATTTCTGATCGGAACATCCGCTGATCAGAAACAGAAACAATGAAAGTGCTGTAGCGTAAAGAGAGTGCATATTTAATCCTAGAAAATAGGTTGTTATGCATTTTAGGCTGTCGTCGTTAAAAAGTCAAATTGAAGTGATTGATGTTTGAAAAGATGGTGCGACCGGCGAGATTTGAACTCGCACACCCTAAGGCACTACCCCCTCAAGATAGCGTGTCTACCAGTTCCACCACGGTCGCATTTGGTTAGACATTGTAAAGAAAGACCAGAATTATACTGATCCGATTGTTATAAAACGCTTAATGAAAATCAGGCGGTCAAAAAAAAGCGAAGGCCGAAGCCCTCGCCGGGTTTACGCCGGTGATTAGCCGAGGTAAGGGTTCGCGTACAGAGCGATCAGCGCGATTACCAGTGTATAGATAACCTGTGCTTCGATCATCGCCAGGGCGATGAACATTGTCGTCATGAGCTTACCGCCCAGACCCGGGTTGCGAGCAGTACCTGCGATTGTTGCAGCAGCGGTGTGACCCATACCGATTGCGCCACCAAGAGCAGCGAGGCCGAGGCCGACGCCTGCAGCGATCATAGAGTAAGCTTTAAGTGTCTGGTTTGCAACTTCTGCGTCAGCAGCCATAGCCGCAGCAGCGAATGCAACCATCAGAAAAAGAATCTTTTTCATGGAGTTCTCCGTTTCGGGTGTTGATACCCGGTTGTATTTTTTGTGTCAAAGCGCGTTCGGCTTGCGTATCCCTACTAGATCACTTTGCGGGCGAATTATAGAAAAGATGTACTTAAATTATTGTTATTTTGTCGCCAAACGGTGCGTTTTTTTCTGTCTCCGGGGTGATCCAGATTGTTTCAATGCGCGGAGCGGAGGAGGGGAAGCTTCCGTCGAGGTCGGTGAAGTAGAGCAGCATCGCGGCCATGGGGAGATGTCGTTCTATCCAGTCGAACACAGGGCGAAAGTCGGTGCCGCCACCGCCTTTGAGGTCGTAATGCAGCGGTTCGCCGGGGTAAAACTCGTGGTGCGACTGCACTTTGGCGTCGCAGACCAGCAGCTCCACGCGGTAATCGTTAAAGGTCTCCAGCAGGGACTCGACTTCGGCGATGAAGCGCCCCAGCAGCGTTTCGTCCACCGAGCCGGAGCTGTCGATAGCGATGGCGAGCTCAAGGGTTTCGGAGGTCGGTGCGGGCAGGTAGATATGGTTGTAGAGCAGCTTTTTCGACGGCGGCATGAGGCGGTAATCGTTATGCAGGTGGCGGTTGAGTGTGTGGGAGAGTTCGCTGCGCCAGTCGACCGTGGCGGTTGTGGTCGGCGTGAAAAACCGCTCCAGCCCCAGCGGGGTGTCGTCCCGCTGCTCCATCATCTCCCGCACGGCCTTTTCAAAGTGCTCGAACAGCGATTCGTCCACAGCGTTCTCCACCTCCAACTGCGGCCGCTGTTTGTCCGGGTCGTGGTCGCCTTCGGCATTGTGCAGTTCGTCACGTTTGCGCTGGTTGTTCTCGTTGAAGCCGGTGTCGTTTTGCTCGTTGTCGTCGAACTCCTCGTTTTTGATCTCCTCTTTGAGCTGCGCGTAGATCGCTTCGGCATACATCCCTTTGAAGCGCGGGTCGTAGTTGACCTGCGGCGGCAGGGCGAAACCGTTTTGCATCAGCATGGCGTTGATGGCGTGGTCGGTAGCGAGCTGCCACAGCCAGCTCATTCGGCCGTTTTGCCGCCGTTCGTGTACCAGCGCAGCGTGCATCGCGCCGTTGGCGAGCATGAATTCACACTCGCGCTCGTCGAGGGTCTCGACGTAATCGGGATTGTATTCGAGCTTCAGCCCGTTGCTGAGAAAGCCGGGGATGTCCTCGTTGGTGTCCAGTTCGAGGCGGCTGGCGAGGGTGCCGAAGTAGGGGGAGTTGAGCAAAAGTTTTGCTTTGGCTTTTCCGAGGATGTCCGAGGCACGTTTTTCAGTCATCGCGTCGCTTTCGGGGTTGTTCCCCTTTTTCTTTGCGTGCACAAAGCAAAAGCCGAACCGGGAAAAAGAAAGTGCAATACCGCTGTCGCTACACAGGGGTGCTCCAATACTTCAGGTGTTTGATTGCCGGGTGCTGCTTCCATGCGTGTCTTCTTTTTATGTCAACAGGTAAGCGAATGCCTCGACCCATGCGCCATAGGCGTCTAGATGATCCATGGTGACGCCGTTTTGCTGCAGGTCCTGTACGGTAAGCACGGCGAATTCCGGCGGCAGCTTTCGGGTGTAGTCGAGCAGGTGTTGCAACCGTTCGTCCGTCGGTGATTTCAACGTTTTCGATACGAGTGCGGAGCTGAGCGCATAAAGGGCGTTAAGGTCTTCGGGAACGTCGGTGCTCTCGCCGCGCAGTACGGCGTCGGTGTCGGGCAGCAGGTGCATCACTTTGGCAAACGCGGTGAATGCGACCGCGTGCTCTTCGCCTACCGCACCGGCGATGGCGTTCATGGCAAGGGCCGGGGGCATGTCGGCCTGCAAAATACCGTGAACGAACTCCCAGCTGCGCGGGGTGGGAAAGCTTTTGGCGTCACTCGCGGGATCGAAATTGAACAGCACTTCGTTCCTGGCGCTGATGTAGCCGATGATGCGTTCGTCAATGCCGCGTCTGTAGGCCCATTGGCGCCAGTCTTCAACATGCACATCCATTTCGAGGTGGATGAAGCGGTTGGCCAGCGGGAGGGGCATGCGGTAGACGACGCCGCGGTCGTTCTCACGGTTTCCGGCCGCGACGATGGCCCACCCCTCGGGCAGTTCGTATTCGCCGACTTTGCGGTCAAGGATGAGCTGATAGGCCGACGCCTGTACCGACGGGGCGGCCGTGTTGAGCTCGTCGAGAAACAAAATCCCTTCGCCTTCACGCGGCAGAAACGACGGCGGTGCCCAGACAGCCTGATGCGCCTTGTTTTCATAAAAGGGAATACCCTTGAGGTCGGTGGGGTCCATCAGAGAGAGGCGGAGATCGATGAAGCCGATCTGCTTTGTCTCGGCGATCTGACGGACAATGGAGGATTTCCCGATGCCGGGGGCTCCCCATAAGAAAGCGGGGAGTTTTTGCTGTACCAGTGCGCCGAGCGTCTGTGTAATCTCTTTTGATCTCATAGCCATCCTACCTGTTCGCGTTTGATATGGTCACCAAAGGTGTCGTTGCTGCGTACGGCGCGCTCGAAACGGGCGTCGAGCTGAAGCTGCTGAAGGATCTCCAGCGGGGCGGCAGGATTGGCGGCCAGGGCCAGCAATACCGCGGGGTCACCTCCGCCAAACAGCGCTTTGAGCAGGGAGCTGGGTGCAGTGGGGTTTGCAGCCAGGGCGGCGTCGCACCCTTTACCGGCAAGCGCATGCAGCAGCGGTTCGTCCACGGCGGGGTTGGCGGCCAGCGCGCGGTTGACGTCGTCGAGATTCAGGCGGGCAAGGGTGTCGGCGATGGCGAGCGCGGGGTTGGCCGCGAGCGCTGTCAGCACGTCCGGCCGGTTCATGCCCGCCAGACGCCGCTGCATTCGGGTTGAAAGTGTCGGATTGACGGCGAGGGATGCGGCGTAATGATCGAGCCCTTGCGCAAACCGTTCTTCATTCAGCCGGATATGCGCATAGCCGGTTTTGGCGAACGCTTTATCCGTAAACAGGGTGTCGGCGAGGGAGGGGTCGAGATCGGGATTGGCCGCGAGCGCCAGCGTGATGTCCGGCTTGTCTGAGGCCCGGAGTTCCGACTGGAGTGTGCAGGGCAGCTCCCTTCTGCCGGCGATCAGCACGCGCAGGGTATCGTCGCCGCGCCGGATGAAATAGGTGAGTGTGGACTCCTCCGTCGCAGGGTGCAGGGCCAGCGTTTCGACCAGCGCGCGCAGCTGACGGTCTTCGGTATCGAGCGCGTGGCGCAGCGGGGGGAGGGTGCCCAGCAGCCCGATCAGCTCCGGGTGGCGGTCCTGCGCGATGAGGTGCATCAGCCCCAGCGTGGAGTACTGGATGTTGTGGTTGCGTTCGAGGTTGTCGTAAAAACGGCCAATCAGTGCCGCCGTCACGTCGCGGTTTTCGTCGGTGCCGAAAAAGCCTTCGTTTTGCCAGTCGTACATCCCCAGCAGGCGGAGAAAAAAGGTGTCGTCGATGTGCGGATTTTGCAAAAAGGCGTGCAGCCGTTCGTGGTCGCGTGAAAGTTTCAGGCTCATCAGGATGCGGTCGGGTTCGAGTTGGGTGCAGAGCGCAAGCTCGAAGGTCGTGATGTCGACGGCAACGATGTGATGCTCGGCATAGAGACGCTCCAGCGTTTCCTGCTCGACGGGGTCGACGAGCCGGCCTTCGATGACGGCTGAAACGGTTTCGTCGTACCGGTCTGCCTGTTCGATTCCCGCCGCCGCGAGCAGGCGGCCGAATTCGCTCTGTGAGAGTGCGCGCGGGGAACCGAACAGCACGATGCGTTTGCCTTTAAATGTTTCCAAATTCATGAAGCAATTATACTCAAACGAGCCATGCATGAAAAGAATGGAAAATGCATTTAAGCTTTCAGACGCTATCATCACTTATTATTATCTGGAAGGAATCTTGCCATGCTTGCAAACAACATTACTGATCTGATCGGAAATACGCCGCTGATCCGGCTCAACACCCCCTCGGCAAAGACGGGAGCGACGATTTTGGGCAAGTGTGAATTTATGAACCCGACCAGTTCGGTCAAAGACCGGATAGGGTTCAATATGATCAAGACAGCAATGGAAGAGGGCACCGTCGACAGTGAGACGACGATTATCGAACCGACCAGCGGCAACACGGGCATTGCTCTGGCTTCCATCTGTGCGGCGCTGGGGCTTAAGCTGATGCTTACCATGCCTGAATCCATGAGCGTGGAGCGTCGGAACATCTTGAAAGCTTTGGGAGCGGAATTGGTGTTGACGCCTGCCGCGGCAGGAATGAAGGGCTCGATCGAGAAGGCGCAGGAGCTGCAGCGAAGCCTGCCGAAGGCAATCATATTACAGCAGTTTCAAAATCCGGCCAACCCGGCGATCCATGTCAAGACGACCGCCGAGGAGATTTTGCGCGACACCGACGGGGAAGTCGATATTTTTGTAGCAGCCGTCGGTACCGGCGGCACCCTGACCGGAACCGGGACACGCCTGAAAGAGGTGTTGCCCGAGATTCAGATCGTTGCGGTGGAGCCCAAGGATTCCGCCATCCTTTCCGGCGGCAAACCGGGGCCGCACAAGATTCAGGGCATCGGAGCGGGGTTTGTGCCCGACGTGCTCGACACCACTATTTACGGCGAAGTCGTGACGGTCAGTAACGAAGACGCGATGGCGACCTCGCGTATGCTGGCCAAAGAGGAGGGGCTGCTTGTCGGCATCTCTGCAGGGGCGAATGTTTACGCGGCGATGCAGATCGCCGCGAGACCCGAAAATGCGGGGAAGACCATCGTGACGATCCTCTGCGATACGGCGGAGCGCTACATTTCGACGGCACTGTTTACCGAGTAGCGATTGCCCTTTTTAGAGACGATCTTGATAGAAGAGGGAATCATTCCCTACCTTGCATGGCACCAGCAGCGGATGGAGCGAACGCTTCGGCGCCATAATCTCCCGGTCTTGTATGATCTGCCAACACTTTTGAAGCCCCCTGAAACCGGCCGGTGGCGCTGCCGGGTAGTGTACGACGAACACGCGATCCATGTCGAGTATCTTCCCTATGCGCCGCGTATCGTTACGTCGCTGCGGCTTGTCGAGGATAACGGCATATCTTACACGGACAAAACGACCGAACGTGACGCTTTGGACGCCCTGTACTCCCTGCGCGGCACGGCAGACGATGTCATCATCGTTCAGCACGGCCTGCTGACCGATACGACCATCGCCAATGTCGCCTGTTTTATCGACGGCAAATGGCTGACACCAAAGCGGCCGCTGCTCGAAGGCACGACTCGGGCGCGTCTGCTGGCCGAAGGAAAATTGGTTGAAGCGGATATAACCCCGGATGCTGCTATAGGATCGAAAAGTATCGCCGTCGTGAATGCCCTATCAGGCTTTGTCGAGGTGAGCGGTGGTATAATTCACGCAACAAATCCGAACCTCAAAGGGTGACAGGCATGCTCATCAACATTCTCAATGACGAAAAATTTGTCGACCTGATGCAGCGGCACATTGAAGAAGTGATGCTTTATCTCTTCGACAACGATCAGAATTTCGGGATTCTTTGTAAAATTGAGCATTTGACGTTCGAACCGGAACTGCCGGAGCATATTACGAGCGAATTCCGGCCGATGACGCTGTTCTATCTTGCGGGGTACACCTACGACAGCGCCAGGATCGACGGCGACCGCCTAATCTTCGAGGCGGGGTTCGGACCGGAGAACATCGGCAGTTTTGTCACTGTACCGCTGCCGAGCATCATGCAGATTATCATCGACGAAACCCCCATCTTTATCAATCACGCAGTCTATAAGCCTTCAGAGCAGAAAGAGGAGCAAAGTGGTGGCGGGGTTGAAAACTCCATGGCTGCATTTTTATCCAATCCGGAAAATCAGAAGTTTTTGAAGAAGAAGTGATTTGCCCGACGAAAGTCCGCGGAGAGTGCGGGCTTGGCGTCAGCGCAGGGTTCCGGGCTTTTTCCGGATCCCTTACATTCGCATCGTCAGCAGAAAATCGACGACATTATTGACAAAGGCGTCATGTTTGCGCTCTTTGGAGTAGGCGATGTAGAATTTTCGGTGCACACGGAAGTTGCGCATGCGTGCTTCATGCAGTTTTCCTTCGGCGATTTCATCCTCGATGACGTGTCGGGAAATGACCGAGACGACAGGACGCTCAGTCTCTTTGGGCGAACGCATGATCGTCTCTTTGACTGCAGTCGGCGATTGGACGACACCAATGATGTTGAACTGCGAACAGTCTATCTCAAGGTCGTCAAACGCTTCGGAGACGAGTTTACGCGTATGGGAGTTCTCGTCGCGGCAGACCCAGTCGAAATTGAAAAAATCCTCTTTTTTCAGGAATTTCGGCAACGGTTGATTGGAAAAGAGTACCAGTTCGTCTTCCATCCATTCACGGT
>JANTHE010000060.1 GCA_024762585.1 Sulfuricurvum sp.
GTCGGATATCTTCGAGCTTCTCCAGAGATTTTTCTCAAATTTCTCTGTAATCGATCCGCTCATAATGGTGCGCCAAAAAATTCCTGAACGATGCGATTTTAGCGAAATCATAAGCAAATTCCGCCGGTATTACACTGTACTCCCCAAGCAGATCGATACTCTCATAATAGCTGTTAGAACGTCTCAAGTTTTTAAATTTTAGCACCATTTCGGCTAACGCTATGCTAGTATCGGCAGCGAGATAGAGATAGTGCAGCAGTGCCCCCTGATAAATCTTGTCCTCATTGAACTTTGACAGGCAATCCGGTTTCATCGAATCCAACAATGCCACAGTCTCTTCAAGCGATTTGATCTTTGATTCGATTCTATGCAGCATCGATCATCCGTTTGAACACATCGAAATCTTTTATCTCATGCTCTTTTTCGACCTCGAAGATTTTCCTGGTATCCGGCTCACGGTCTATGAGCACTATCCCGTCGTTCAAAATATCGTTAAGCAGATCATAGTTTCTGATGGTATTGAGCACGATTAAATCCACCGGTTTTCGCAACGCTTTTTCAAGCGAATGATGTAAGGTCAATCCGGCATCATACAGATCGATTCCATTTTTAAAATAGACGGCGATATCGACATCGCTTCGGGCATCGAATGCATCGTTTGCATACGAACCGAACAGATAGGCAAAGCAGACATCGGCATTTGGTTTCAAAACGGTTTTCAGCTTGGTTATCATAGCAAGATTATAGCGTACGGTACATAGAAGTTTCTATCTTTTTGTTCCCACGCTCTGTATGCGAATGCATACCCCGATCTCTCCGGCAAAAGAGCAGCATCGTGCGTTCTTACGCAAACCCGGTAGTTTGGCCCGCTCAAGTGGGCGGGAATGTATTGGTTCATCGGTTGACAGTATTGTACGCAAGTCCCCATTACCTATCAGGTTGTTCAAACAGCGAATTCACCTGCGCTATAAGCTGCAGCGGGTCGACCTGCACGCCGTAGAGCATGGCGGCGAAATGCAGGTGCGGGCCCGTTACCCGGCCCGTGGCACCGCTGAGTCCCAGATGCTGGCCGCGCTTGATCTTTTGTCCTCTCTTGACGTCGATGCGACTGAGGTGGTAGTAGCAGGTGTAAAGCCCTTCGCCGTGGTCGACGATGACGGAGTTGCCCGCGTAATAGCGATTTTTGGCCAGTGCAACGACGCCGTCGTTGGCGGCGATCACCTCCGTACCCGGTGCCGCCTTGAAATCGGTGCCGGAGTGAAAGCTTTTGAGGCTGCCGTTATAGAGCCTGGCCGTACCGAAAGGGCTGGTAATGGGTGAAGACATGGGGGCGATGAACGGTGCATGCCAGTAGCGGCGGGGTGTGACGCTATTGTAGATTTTCATGGCTTCGGCGTATTCGGCCTGTGTGCGCTTTTTCTGTTTCGGGTTGGGGGTCACCTTGGCCGGAGCGACCGTGATGGTCTCGGAGTGGTAGTGTCCGTTTTCAATCCGTAAGGTCACTTTTTTTTCGCCGCCCGGGTAGCGGATGAAGAGCATTTCATCTCCGGGAGCAGTGCGGTAAGCGACGGGGACGAGCACGAATTTTTTATCCGGATGGTTTGGGAAGGCAAGCAGGGGGATTGTTTTGTTTTCAAATACAACGCTGCTGTTTGGAGGGATTTTCGCAAACGAGATCAGCGCCGTCTGGCCTTTGACGACATCACGGGCAGACGCGGGAGAAACGAGTAGAAACAACAAAGCCGAAAGGGTCAATAGCATCGTCACCGCGGGACGTAACCCACGGACCAATCTCGAAATAACTATGGGGCTCTTTAAAGCGCGGCTTTGCTGCGCGTGGGCCCGCTGCCGAAGCGAACCAAGTGTTAACGTAGCCGGGAGGGGCTTTGCTCCTCCCGGCGTCCAGTTATTTAAGAGACGCTTCATGCAAACACCTCCATGGGCATGCCGATGGCAATGGGATTGTGCAGCATAACCGAGCGTGTGTCGCTCCCCTCGGCGGCAAAGAGCTCATAGGGGATATAGAGCAGCTTGGCACCTATTTTCTTGTGGCTGTTCGCCTGCTCCTCGAGGTGAATGCGGATGCCCTGCGGCGCGGGCGGATTGTAATGTTCGGGGATGGTGACCCGGGCTGTGATGGCGACGGCGGCAATATCGCCCATTTTTGCTTCACCGCCCAGCTGTCGCAGCAGCGCTTCGTAGCAGGTGGTTTCATCTGCGCTCATGCAGGGGATGTCCCGTTCGCTGCCGTCCGTGTGCAGCACCTTTGCAAACGGCGTGAGCGGTTTGTCCTGTTCCAGCGCCAGTACGGCATCGGCCACGCAGCGCTCCACCATCTCGAAAAGTTGCTCCTCACTCACACGTTGCTCTTCACCCATGGGTGCCCCCTTTGAAATGTCTGTCCAAAAAGCTGTTGAACTGGTTGGCGAAAGCGTGCGCGTCTTTGGGACCGAACGGTTTGGGCCCTTTGGTGATCTCGCCGCTGTCGCGCAGGGTCTCCATGAGGTTGCGCATGGCCAGATACTGTTTGATGTTCTCCGTGCTGTAGCGCTCGCCTCGGTGGTCGATGGCGTGGGCGTCTTTGGAGATGACGCGGTCGGCCAGCGGGATGTCGGCGGTGATGACCAGGTCGCCTTCTTGCAGCATTTCGACGATGCGGTGGTCCGCTTCGTCCGCCCCTGCCTCGACGATGACATAGGTGATCTGCGGAGCGTCGCCGATGGTGATACGCTTGTTGGACACAACGAATGTCGGCAGCGCCAGTCGAACGATAGCGCGATGGACGATGGGTTTGAGGAGATTGGGGAAGGCGTCCCCGTCGATATAGAGTGTCATGTCGCAGTGCTCACTTTTTATGCCCCTTGTACCACTTGCAGCGCTTTTTGTTCTTGATAGTGTAGATATTGTACTGAAATTTTTTGCCGCAATTCGGGCAGGCGAATACTGCCCGGTTTTTCGCTTTCATATAGCGCACAAACAAAAAGCTGCCGACCTGATCGCCCTCTGTGTAGACGATTTTTTCGTTCCGTTTCGCCAGCGTTTCAGCCTGTTCGGCGTCCTGACGCTGTTTGAGCTGCCACTCGGGAAGCTCCTCTTCTTCGAACGGCTCGGTGTCGGGCGTGTATCGGTCGGCCATTACACCGTCATGACGGCCCAGGCGTCGTCTTTGAGGCATTCGGTCAGCATCTCGCCGGTATGGATGGTGCCGATGCCAAGCTGCTCCAGGTCATCGGTCATGCCGTAGTCGTCCGTGCAGACAATGCACGCACTCATGGTGACGCCGCTCTCTCGCATCTGCTTTAGGCGGGCCTGAATCTCTGAATCCGTCGCGGCCAGCTTGATCGACGGCCCCCAGATCATCAGGTGCGCCTCTTCCCAATACCCGCGATCGAGTATGACCGAGCCGTAGAGCAGGGGGAGTTTCATGGCAACCTCTTTGTCGCCGTTGGTCCAGACTATCAGGAGTTTTGTTTTAGTCATGGTAAAATTCTACCCAATCATGAAAGCAAAACTTCATACCGCCGTAACCCGTGCCAAAAACAACCCTGTCTTGCGCAAAACGGCGCAGCAGATGAAACCCAAAAAGACGATCTGGGGATTTCTGGGTGTTGTGCTCTTTTTCATTGTGCCGGATATCATCGCGTTTATCTGGGGAGCGGACATTACCGCCTATGCGCATACGCAGATGCTGCAAGCTCCTTCGCATATGATGGCAACGTGGTATGAGGCGCTCATTATGCTGTTTGAAGACGGTGGCAGCTGGGTGAACCTCGCCATCGGATTCGCGCTGCTGATCTGGCTCTTTTTTTAAGAGGAGCAGGAGAGTCGGCGGTTTTTGTGCTCTTCGGGGGTGTCGCCCGCGTAGCGTTCGAATTCCGGCAGTTCGTCAAAGGGGTGCCGGGCGATGCGCAGCAGGGTCTCTACCATGGAGTGGTCTCCTTGTTCGGCAAGCGTTATCGCTTCTTGCAGCATGTAATTTTTAAGAACATATTTCGGATTGCATTTGAGCATCGCTTCCATACGTGCTGATTGAGAACGGCTCTCCTGCGCCAGACGCACATCATAGCGTTCGAGCCATGCGTCCATGACGTCACGATCGACGACGATGTCGAGAAGTTTGCCGTGGTCGCCGTCGTAACGGCTGAGTGTACGGAAAAAGAGGGTATGGTCCACTTCGCAGTCGTGCAGAGCGCCGACAAGCTCCTTGACCAGTTCCACATCTTCATCCGCAGGCTCCAGCAGTCCCATTTTCGTACGCATGACATCCACATAGGCATCGGGATAAAGAAAAGCGCCGTAGTCGTCGAGCTTCTGCTGCGTTCGTTCCAGAGAAACAATGGGCGAAAGGGCACGCGCGAGCATGGTCAGGTTCCAGTACGAGACATTGGGCTGCTGCCCGTAGGCGTAGCGTCCGGCCTGGTCGGTATGGTTGCAGATATAGCCGTAGTCAAAGTCGTCGAGCATGGCATAAGGCCCGTAGTCGATAGTCACGCCCTCGATAGACATATTGTCGGTGTTCATGACGCCGTGGTTGAACCCCACGCCTTGCCACTGTGCGATGAGGTGTGCCGTACGCTCTACGACTTCACAAAACAGCTTGTAGTAGCGGTCGTCATCCTCATTGAGGTGAGGGTAGGATTCATCGATGACATAGTCGGCGAGCGCCTGCAGCTTGGCGTGTTCGCCGGTATAGTAAAAATATTCGAACGTTCCGAAACGCACCCAGCTTGTCGCCATGCGCATCACGACGGCGCCGGGCTCCAGCCGGTCACGGACGACCTTGGTTTTTGAGCCGATGATGGCCAGCGCGCGCGTCGTGGGGATGCCCAGATGGTGCATCGCCTCGCTCATGAGGTATTCGCGAATGGAGGAGCGCAGCACCGCTCTTCCGTCGCCCATGCGCGAATAGAGCGTTTCGCCGCTCCCTTTGTTCTGCAGGTTCCAGCCGTGCGTTTTACCAAGATTGATTGCCCGCCCGTCCCCGAGTCTGGGGACAAAATTCCCAAACTGATGTCCGGCGTAGCACATGGAGAAGGTCTGGCCGCCCCTGGGCATAAAAGTGCCGTTGAGGAGTTCGACAAGCCGTGGGTCGTCCCGGACGCTTTCATCCAGCCCGATCAGTGCCGCGGCGTCTGGGTTGAAACTTACAAGGTAGGGAGCTTTAAGCGGTTCGGGGTCGGTGGCGTCATAAAACTCGCCATCGAGCATAAGGTACGGAGTGTGAAGTTCGAGGTTGTCCAAAGTCATGACGATGTTGTACATTTTTCATACTAAGAGGTCGCTATTACCTTTTCGCTAATTAACCCTCTTTATCCGTAATAAATGGCGACTCGATCACTTCGCGCTGCGCCGGAGCGGAGTAATCATCATTTTCAGAGGGAGTCACTTCTGTCCATTCGCTCAATGTTGCGGGTACTTCGATACCGTCGCTTTCGAGATTGTCCCACTCTACATACCCGGTATTGAAACCGGCAACATCACATGCGGCATCTTCAGCACTGGCATATTCCCCCACTTTTTCGTCTTCAAGCCAGAGTTCATACGTGCGGTGATGATGATTGCTCGTATGCACGTTCGAAATTTCGAACGAACCTAAATCTGTATTGAAAATATACGTATGCATTCTCTCTCCTTTCAGAGCATCAGGCCTTTTTCTTTTCAGCTTTCTCTTTTGCCTTATAATCCTTCACGTTCTTTTTTATATCTTGCTTCAACTCTTTTTTGAGCATGTTCTTAATCTCTTTTTTGACGAACTTGTTAACCTTTTTCTTGTCGATCATTTCGTACTCCTTTGTACTATGGTATAAGAGCATGATAAGGCAGATTTTCTTAAGGAGGAATAATGAGGTCGCTTCTAAAGCTCTGAATGCGACTCAGAAGTTTGTAAAGGGCGCCTCCAATGCCATTAAGCTAAGAACTGTTAGTTGGATTTCCTAAAAGCGCCAAGGGCGCGTGGGCCCGCTGCCGAAGCGAACTTAGCGTTAGCGTAGCCAAAGGGGGCTTTGCTCTTTTGGCGTCTTAACTTAATGGCATTGAAAGGCGCCTCTAAATACGCGTTATAACTAGAGCAGTTCTTCGGTTACAGCTCTGCGTGACAGACAGGCGGGATAGTGCCGTTTTTTGGCAATTTCCAGTGCCTGTGCCTGCAGACCTGATTCATCTGGTACTGATGTCGAGTCAAACTGCCGTTTTCCCTGTGCCGTTTTATCGACATAGTCCAGTGCAATCAACCCGGAGACGATGGCATCGGTCATGCTGAGTACCGATGAGGCTTTGACCACTTCGCAGCGCGCATAGCGTTTGCCTTCGAACGAGACGTCGGCTGCACGCAGCGTGGGGTCCTCTCCGGGAATCTGCTGCGCACCGTAGAGCGGTTTGGAGGCGACTTGTGCAGTATGAAAAGCGGGAATGAAACGCGCCATGTGTTCAATGGCGCGGCGGCTGCGCTTTTCGACGCAGGACCACTCCCATTTCTGCTCGATCATCTCCAGAAAACGCGGCAGAAGCTGCGGCTGAGCACTTTGGGATGTACTGCCGACCAGCCCGTCATCGAAGAGGGTGATCTCGTTGGTCATACCGTGCAGCTGCACCAGTCCGCAGGGGTAGGGAGTAAATTGCGCCATGCCCTCGGGCGTACCGCGCTCTCCGTGAAAAATCACCTCGGGCCACATCGTCCCCTCCTGCCACTTGGTAACATAGGCGGCTTTGAACTCCACAAGACGGTCGCGTTTGAATCCGAGCATATCGTCAATCTCACCGGTGCGAAAGCCCGCAGCGTTGATAAGATAGTCGAACGTCTGCACGCTTTGATTGCCATGACGTTCCGAAGTAATCCTGTAGCCCTTGCCGTTATCGGTCGCTTCTGCCGCCACAACGGTCGTATCCAGGTTAAGCGTGCAATTTTCCATCTGCTGTATAGAGAGCGTGGCACCCGCGCCAAGCCTGAAGAGGTTCAGACCGTACTCTTGCACCATGATCATTGGGAACTTGATCTGTTCGGGGTCGATTTCGCGCGCAACCGGAATCATCCACTCATCGGGTGTCTGCGGTGTTTCAACGGGTGCCATCGTTCGCAGCCGATCAAATTCGCTGCGCGAATAACTGCGGTAATAGGTGTCGGGCGAACCGAGCACTTCATTGGCCGGATCCGCTTTAATAAGCGCTTCGTAAGCGCCGCGCAGTGTCTGAAGGCGGGGGTAAAGGTCAGCGGGGTTCTCTTTGTCGGTAGTGGGTACGGCAATCACCGTAGGACGGTAATCGACGGCATACGGATAGAAGCGCAGCAGGTCAATGGACTGCTGCAGCAGTGTAATGCACTGCGCGTCTGAGATCTCGCGGTAGAGGTTGCCGCCCGCATGCAGGTGGCAAAAGGGCGGGCCGGAGACGAGACTTTCTCCTTTTTCGAACAGCGTCACGTTCAGCCCGAGTCTTCCCAAATAGAGCGCGGCGGTCGCTCCGGCGACACCGCCGCCGACGATGGCAATGTCAGCGTGCTTCACAATCCACTCCGAAGGGTTCGGCCAGCGCGCAGAAGTTTTGCAGTACAAGGTCGGGCCCGTACGCTTCGATGGGCTCTTCATAGTTGTAGCCGTAGCCCAGGCCGATGCAGTGCATCCCTGCGGCTTTCGCTGCAAGGATATCGTTTTTGGAGTCGCCGATCATGACACAGCGATCCCGATCGATGCCAAGGGTCTCGCAGACATGCAGCAGCGGGAACGGATCCGGTTTTTTATGCGGCAGCGAATCGCCGCCGACGATGCATTCGAACAGATGGGACATGCCGAGGTTTTGCAAGATCGGTTCCACAAAGGCATGCGGTTTGTTGGTGACAATGGCCAGTCGGAATCCTCCGGAGTGCAAACGTTCAAGCACCTCCGGGACATCGGGATACGCTGCGGTTTTGACACCGAGGTGATCGGCGTAGCACTCCAAAAAGATTGCGAGTGCCTCTTCTGTGGTTTCGTCTTGCGGTGTGCGGCCGCTGTCGGCCGCACGCAGGGCGCGTTCAATAAGGGTCTTCGCCCCGTTGCCGACCCAGCCGCGGACCTGCTTCTCTTCAAAAACAGTGTGCCCGAGCCGCTGCATCGTCAGGTTGACCGCCAGGGCCAGATCAGGAACACTGTCAATTAGGGTGCCGTCCAGATCGAACAGCAGTAATGTTTTATTTTTGAACATAGCTTATAATCTTTTTTACCCATGATTATAGCGAAGCTGCATTAATGGCCTTTTGGCTAAAATAGGCTTTTCAGATATCTAAGCCACCTTGAAAGAATCATCGCCATGTCCAAAACCATTACCGTCATCGACACCTTCGGCTTCTTTTTCCGCAGTTTTTACGCGCTGCCGCCGCTCACGAACAAAGAGGGCTTTCCTACCGGCCTGCTGACCGGCTTTGTTAATTTCATCGACCGCCTGCATCAGGACCACTCCAGCGACTATATCGTCTTTGCGCTCGATGCCAAGGGGCCGACGTTTCGTAATGAGATCGACCCCAACTACAAGGCCAACCGGCCTTCACCGCCTGAGGAGCTCAAGGCGCAGTTGCCGATCGCCATTGAGTGGATAGAGAAGATGGGCTTTAAAACCCTTTCGCAAGAAGGATATGAGGCTGATGACATGATTGCCTCCATTACGAAAAAGGCGGCCGAAGCCGGGATGAAAGTGCGTATTGTCTCGCATGACAAGGATCTGTACCAGTTGATCGATGATGACAGGGTGGTGCTTGTTGATGCCATCAAGCGCAAAGATGTCAACGAGGCGGAGTGCGAAGAAAAATACGGTATTCACCCCGAACAGTTTACCGATTACCAGGCGCTGCTGGGCGACAGCGCCGACAACGTTCCGGGGGTCAGGGGCATCGGAAAGGTCACGGCGCAGAAACTTCT
Source organism: Sulfuricurvum sp. (assembly GCA_024762585.1). Lineage (GTDB taxonomy): Bacteria > Campylobacterota > Campylobacteria > Campylobacterales > Sulfurimonadaceae > Thiomicrolovo. Next base: position 8,886 of record JANTHE010000060.1, read on the forward strand.
GAACCAGTATGGGACGCTGGAAAACATCTATGCGCACCTCGATGAGATTAAACCGGCGGGGGTGCAGAAGAAGCTGCGCGAAGGCGAAGCGGATGCCTGGATGTCCAAAAAACTGGTCACGCTCAAAGATGATCTTTTCGATACGGTGAAGTGGGATGAGTACGATATGGATGACCGTAATCCGTTTTTGGGCATTGTTCCGGAGCTGAAACAGTACGAGATGAACGGTGTCATCCGAAAACTCAAAGCCAAGAAGCTCATTGACGATGAGCAGATAAACAGCACGCGGGATGCTGCGGGGGAAAGCGCGTGCGCCCAGCCCGAAAAGGCCCCGTTCGCCGCAAAGCTGATTACGGATGAAAAAGTGCTTGAACGTGTGACCGACGGCATCACAACGCAGACGCTGGTCGCGTTCGATACGGAGACGACGGGGCTGGATTATCTCAAAGACATTCTGGTCGGATTCAGCTTCTGCCTAAACGCCGACGAAGCCTATTACGTTCCGGTCGCGCACAGTTACCTCGGCGTGCCGGAGCAGGTCGAAAAAGCTGCGGCAACGGCGGCC
>JANTHE010000061.1 GCA_024762585.1 Sulfuricurvum sp.
AAAAGAGATACCAAAATGAAAATTCAAGCGTATAAAACATGATGCCATTGTGCCATGAGCTCCCAAAAACTAACCCAAATCTAACCCGTAACCAACTACAATCCTTTCATGATCGAAGACGCACTGCCCTATCTTTGCATTATCATAACACTTGGCGGAGGTCTGTGGTGGTTCGAGCAGCACACCGCGTTCAAGCTATTCACCTGGCTGCCGGCAATCGTTGTGATCTATCTTGTGGCCATTTTGCTATCGCAAAGCGGTCTGCTGGCGCACACCCCGTCACAAACGACCGCCTACAAAACCTTTAAATCATGGCTGCTGCCTATGCTATTGTTCCTTATGCTGCTTAAACTCGATATCGGTGCATTTGCATCCATGGGTAAGCAGCTCATTATTGCCTACTTCGGGGCGGTTATTTCGCTTGCACTGGCGTTCATTGCCATATTTATCCTGTTTGGTTTCGGCCATACTGCCGCGGGTATTTTCGGTGCGCTGGCGGGCAGTTGGACCGGCGGAACGGCCAATATGCTGGCCGTCGCCGGAGCACTGGATATCCCGGAGTCGCAACTCGGCCCCGCATTGGTCGTTGATTCGCTGCTCTATACGCTCTGGGTCAGCGCCCTGCTGCTTACCGTCCCGCTTGCAGGACGCTTCGACCGCTGGAGCCGTGCAAACAACCCAATGCGCCGAGCGCATACCAAAACAGCACCGGCACAGCCTACCTTTGGCTCAATACTCTTTTTGCTAGGCGCTGCAGTCGTGACTGCATTCGCGTTGCAGCGCCTCGCGGAGCATCTTCCGCTGCTGCCAGGCAGCACCTGGCTTATCCTGCTTGCAACCATTGCAGGAAGTGCCGCCAGTTTAACCCCGCTCTCACGCATCGGCGGAAGCGATAAAATCGGATCGTTTCTACTGTACCTTCTCATTGCGCTGATCGGTTCGCACGCTTCGCTGGAAGGGTTTGCCGACATGCCGCGCTACCTTGCGGCTGCTACGTTGATCTTACTGCTTCATCTGCTCTTTATGCTGCTGCTGGCTAAGCGTTTCAGGCTCTCTCTCTTTGTCCTCGGCATCGCTTCGCTTTCAAATATAGGCGGCGTCGCCTCCGCGCCCATTCTTGCTGCAGCCTACCATAAGCAGCTCGTCGGCGCCGCAGTCATCATGGCCATCACCGGCTATCTTGTCGGTACCGTCGTAGGGCTGGGCGTTGCCTGGGTACTGGCAATGGTGGCAGCATGAGAATCACTGCTGCTCACATCACACGCCAACGCATCCCCCTTGCCTATCCTTTTATCACGGCGCTGCGCCGAGTCGATCAAGCCGAATTTATTCTTCTTCGGCTGGAAACCGACAACGGGCTCGTCGCGTTTGGCAGCGCACCCGCCACCGAGGCCATCACCAAAGAAACATTAAAGAGCATCGAACAGGCGCTCAAACGCCATATCCTGCCAGCGCTAAAGGGAGTCCCTTTCGATCTCGATAAGATGACACAGGCTGTATCACACTCGGTTCAGGGTAACTCCAGCGCCAAAGCCTGTACAGAGATGGCACTGTACAGCCTGGCCGCTCAACAGAAGGGGCTGCCCTTGTACCGCTTGATCGGCGGGAAAGAGACACGAACACTCAAAACCGCGGTCACGGTCAGTCTGAACAGCCCTGAAACAATGTTGAAGCAGGCTGAAGGCTTTTTCTTTCACGGTTTCGACACGCTTAAAATCAAAGTCGGCTCCATAGACGGCCATGACAGTACACGCATTAAGACCATCGCTGCCGCGTTGCCTGAAGCAACGCTGCTTGTTGACGCCAATCAGGCATGGAGTGCCGATGAGACCCTGCGCATCATCGACAGATGTGATGACATTCCCATTGCACTGATTGAGCAGCCGGTAGCGGCGGCCGATCTTGTGGGGCTCAAACAGGTTACTGAATACTCTCCCTTCCCCATCCTGGCGGACGAAGCCGTATTCACCGCCGAGGACGCCGAAAGAGTACTTGCGCACAATGCAGCCGACCTTATCAACATCAAACTGATGAAGTGCGGGGGCATCGGCGGCGCGCTCGACATCCTCGATGTCTGCAGACGTTACGGCAAACGATGCATGCTCGGCTCCATGCTCGAAGGCCCCGTCTCCATCACGGCCGCACTTCACCTCGCCGCCGCGAACCCCGACATGTTCGAGCACCTCGACCTCGACAGTCCCCTGCTCTACGCCGCGCTCCCACCTGACCTGCCCTTTACCGTCCAAGGCAATACCTATGCCCTATAGCGTCTACATCGTCCGATGCAGCGACGAGACCTACTACACGGGCATCGCCATCGATGTCGACAAACGGCTGCATGAGCACAACCACTCGTCCAAAGGCGCGCGCTATACCCGGAGCCGACGTCCTGTCACGCTCGTCTACCGCGAAGAACATCCCGACCGCAGCAGCGCGCAAAAACGCGAATTCGCCATAAAAAGAATGACACGACCGCAAAAAGAGTCGCTCATCCGAACCCCCTGATACCAGTTGAACTATGCTATAGTTTTAAAAACACTGCAAAGGCACTCCATGACCGAAGCCGAAGACCTCATCGACCTGCTTGAAAATGACGTCATCCCCGAGATAGAATCCTTCATCGACGATCTATATGAAAAGATCGCACAAACCAAAAGTGCCGATGAAGAGGACAAACAACAGCTGGCCGAACTCCAGGAGCTCAAAAAAGAGTTCACGCTTTTGCTTGACGATGTCAAGAACGGCGAGCTCGACGAAGAGGAGTGCCGTGCCATCATCGACGAAATCGAAATGATGCGCGAAGAAGAGGAAGAGGAAGAATAAAGCCATGAATAAAACCATCACTTTCATCGGCAACGGCGCCATGGCGACGGCAATGGCCTCGTCGCTCAAAGCGCACTACACCATCGAGGTCGTCGGACGAAACCTTGAAAATCTCGATACCTTTGAGGCTGCCGTAGGTACGGATATGACCAAGCATCTGCTCAATGATTTCGACATCAGCGACAAGACCGTACTGCTGTGCGTCAAGCCGGCCAACATCGCCGAAGTCGGCGAAAAACTGCAGGGCAAGGCCGAGGCACTTTACTCCGTACTGGCAGGCACAAAGCTTGAAACCCTCCAAACACACATCGCCACGCACGGTACGGTCCGCGCCATGCCCAACCTCGCCGCGAGCGTTGGCAAGTCGATGACGACGCTCACCGGCGACCGCCACCTCGAGGCCGAAGCGGTAACACTCTTTGGCGCCATCGGCAGCACGCTCTGGGTCGGCAGCGAAAAAGAGCTTGACATCGCTACCGCGCTGGCCGGCAGCGGGCCGGCCTACCTGGCCCTGATTGCCGAAGCCCTTGCAGATGGCGCCGTCAAACAGGGGCTGCGACGCGACGACGCCATGACCCTGATGCGTGGGCTCTTCGCGGGATTCGGCGAACTGATACAGACCGAGCACCCCGCCTTGCTCAAAGATGGCGTCATGAGTCCCGGCGGCACGACGGCAGCCGGCTACGCCGCGCTGGAACGGGGAAATGTGCGTGACGCTATGATCGCTGCGGTCGAAGCAGCTTATGCAAAAGCCAGAGCATTTGGATAACTTATATTCATCTTTAAATGCTCTATTCGCAGACTTCTCCTATCTCCTTTATAATTTTAAGTTTCACTAAACCTTACTAAGAGTAAACTATAGGCAATACAGTGTGGAAAAAAGCCAAACCTGTCGCGAGGCGGGGACGGAAAGCCACGGGTCCGTAGAGGATTTGCTCTGCTGACAGCCGGGCTGCCGAGCATGAGCAGAGACTTTTGCCACTTTTTTCTTAACCAATATCTTTTATTAATGCATCTTTCAAGGAGATGGACATGAAACGTTTGGCAGATATTTTCATGAATTTATTTTTTCCGCTTTGTTCATACAAAGCTCTGTTTTCAACTGCATCGCGCACGTTGAAAAATCTAAAAAGTTTTGAAAGACATCACTTTTCTCCAGCTATCTTCTTGCTTCCATTGTTATTATTTGCATCGTTGCACGCTGCGCAAATCGCGAACGATACATTTAGTGGTTCAACAGATGGCTATACGGGAAGTGGCGTCTCCTCTAGCGGAGGCTGGCTAAGAATAAACAGAGACAAAACTGCAACAAAAACCTACAATTTCGGCACCACTTATGCCAATCAGACATTATCATTTTCTATACGGATTAGAGTACCAAACGCCTGGGAAAACTCCGGACAATATAAAGACTATTTCAGAATCAGGGTAAATGGAACGCAGATACAGGCTTATTCTTATTCTGGCGGCACCCATACAGAGACGTTCACTGCCAATGCAGATGCCAGCGGCAACGTGGTTCTGAGTCTAAATCCTGATACTACCGCCGATGATGAATTTGCGGAAATAGACTATGTAAGAATTGACGGAACAAGCTCTTCTCCATCTTGCTCTACTCTTCGCGATTCGGACGACTTCACTGCAGCACACACCAGCTACACCAACGCTGCGCATTATAATGACTCTGACTGGAACGTCGGTCCTAATGCTAGCGCCATGTCACGGGCCTACCACTTTACTGTCGATGGCCCGGGTACCGTCGACATCGACCTGACCAGAATCGACCGGGATCAAGCGAGCTTCAGTGTCGCGCAGGGAAACTGTCCTTCCACCCTGGACAATCTAAAATCATCACAGCTGACTTTTTCCGCAGCCGGTGATTTTTACGTTTATATCTATTATATCAATGGCTCGCACACTAACATCGAACATCAACTCGATGTCGTTTTTACTCCGAACTATGCCAATGCCGTCGATGACAGTTTCACGACGACTTCCGGTGTGGCACTCAGCGAAAACGTCTTGACAAACGACAACGGTTCCGGGATCACCGTAACCGGCAACACCTCACCGGCAAATGGTACACTTGTCATCCAATCCGATGGCAGTTTTACCTACACCCCCAACTCCAACTTCAGCGGACAGGATACTTTTGAATATACCATAACTGACAGCAACGGCATGAGTGATGACGCGACAGTCACCATCACCGTGGGTTCAAGCTTCACTTCCGGCAGCAGTATGCCTTTTCAACTTATCAATCCAGATTATTCGCGCAATATGATTGGCGATTATGCCATTGCCGGAAACACCGTATTGTGCCTGACTGAAAAAACGAGCGGATTCGGCGGTACCTGCAAGGGAGACGACAGCAGTTATCAGTCTCTGACCAGCAATATGCGTGTTTCGAAATTCCTCGATATCGACAGTGATGACAGTACCTGGAACTCCACCTCCTCAAATATTACACTGCCAGCCTCATATCATCAGGGTCGAGGCATCGTCTGGGCCGGACTGTTCTGGCAGGGACGTATTGCATGGGATCATAACTACAGACTCCGTTACGGTGTACAGAGCGGTTCGTCATACAACTGGGTCGAAACCGGTAGCGGCACCAGTGTCAACCATGTCGATGTCTCTTCAGTAGGGGCGCCCGACCTCAAACTCAAAGTCGATACCGGCGATTATGAGGATGTTCATGCCGCCACTTTCCATACCTACCAAAGTAGCAACGGGCAGACTTATGCCGCCTATGCCGACGTCACTTCTGTCATTCAAAATGCCAACCTCGATATAGGAAAACATACCTTTACCGTTGCCAACCTCACTACCGAAGAGGGTCGCGAACCCTCACCAGGTGTTTTCGGCGGATGGTCGCTTGTTGTCATTTATGCTGAAGACTATTCGCTTGGAAAGCCCAGGAATATCTCTATCTACAACGGTTTCGAGGCTATCAAGAATCCCAGTGACCCCATCACCATCAGCGGGTTTAAACTTCCTTCAAACAGTACCGTACATGCAAAACTCTCTACCTTCTCCGGCGAAGGCGAGTACAGATACGGCAGAACCCCGAGCAACAGTGCATACGACTGGATGAAAATCAGCGACAATTACGGTTCGGGGTACGACTACATGCCCGGCAAGCCGAGCGGTACCGCACTGGGTAACCGTGATAACATGTTCGACGCCCAGCTTGACGGCATCGACCGCGACCACATCGACGGCGAATACAACGACCAGAGTGTCAACAATGATGGTGTGGATGTTGATTCTTACGACGTTTCTGACCTGATGACCGACTATCGTCAGGCCAATCCGAATATCAGTACTGTCTACATCCAGATGTCATCAAATAACGACTATATCACTCCGAGCATGATCGCCTTCTCCGCCGAGCTCTATGTTCCCGAACTCTGTTATGACTATACGCTTGATATTGGCGGCTATGTGCTCAACTCTACCAATAACCAGGTAAAGACGCGGTTCGGCTCTTTCGGCGTCCCGTTGACTACAAAAGTCTATATTAGAAGCCTGGAAGGTGATATCGATCTGTACGATGTCAATGTCACTTACAATATTCATAATACAAATCAATTGCAGTATACATACAATAGTTGCAGTACAGAAATTTCTGAAAACGGGTTCTATAACTACAGCAATGCCTGCCCCTACACTGTCAACGCAGATGCCAGCGGCTTTTCGATGTATATCGGTACGAACAAAACCCCCACTAGCGGCGGAATAATCAGCGCACTCGAGGAGCGTTATATCAAGTTTGATTCAAATTTTATGACCAGCAATGTCAATACGTCGTTTGACTTTGGCATAGACTACATGGTCAACTACGGTTCCGGCGGTGTACCGTTGCATCAAGACTTTACAGCTTCTGACCTCTGCCCCTCCGGTGGAGGCGGCTTTACACCGACCTATGGCCTTTTCAATATCATTAACGGCAGCGCACCAACATATGACGAGTACAACCTCTATACACAGACGGCCGGCAGGCCTTTTGGCTTACAGGTCTGGGGACACGACAAAACGACACCGACAGACCTCGTCGCAAACGACCTCAATCTCACAGTGGAAGTGGAGCTGATTCGCGCAGACAACTTTGCCCGTGATGCGGATGTTGCCTGTAATGATGCAAAAGGCATCATCCCGGGTACGACCTCCAAATTCACCCATTTTAACAGTGCAAAAAACACCTATGTGCAATACGATACCAATGACATCAATTTTGCCTATCGCAGCGTCGCGGCACGGGTATGGTATCTTGTGCATGACGACGGCTCACTTGTCAACGATCACAACTGTTCCAGAGACAACCAGCAGGAGTGTGCCGACCTTTATGCACGTGATTTTGCGGCTGCACACGAATGTGATACCGAGTGCGACCCTTCTGCCAGCGGATGCTGGGAGTGTCTGCGCGGTTATCACGGCGAAAAGTCCTGTTCTCGAGACAACTTTGCCATCCGTCCCGAATCGTTTGTGACGATGATCGTTGACAGCAACCAAAGTGAAGATGTAACCCAAGCTTCAAATCTGGTTACCTATTCCGGATCAAGTGTCCCGGGAACTCCTCCCAAATCAGCCAATATTGTCGCCGGCTACCAATACCGTTTTGACGTCAATGCCACCAGCCACATCAATGATGAAGCAGTCAGCCAGTACCGGGCGGCTTTTATCGCTGGCGGTCTCGGTCAAAGAGCCCAAATGCAATGGTATCCCAGTGGGCATACTGTGTCCAATTGCAATGACGTTACCGACAAAAATATCTCACTCAATCTGTTTGATGGAAGCAGCATTAATTACCACACAGGGATCGGTTATGTCGAAGAGGTAGACCAGATAGGGAAATACCGCTTTGAGATTTATGATGAAAACTGGACAGCAGCGGACTGGGATGTCGCACTTACGGCACATCATACCGGTACCAACAGAACCCATTTCGTACAAGGCACTGATTGTGCCGCCGGGTCTGATCGTGTGCTTCCTTCAAATACACCGATAGCATCCAACAACAAAAACGGCTGTATCATCCAAAGTGTGCACACCAATGAAGATACAGGGGCCGTGTATGATTATATGTACCTGCGCTACCACCCCTACAAATACGATGTCACCGGACTGCTTGCAGATATCAGATCATCCGGCAGTTCTCCCGTTGCTCCGAATGATTTCATCTATATGAATACACCGGGTACAAACGATCAAAATATGTCTTACAACATTCACGGAACCTTCAAGGCAGTTGGCTATACCGGATACGAGTTAAATAACTTCGTCACTGACTGCTATGCCGAAGATACTGCCATGACCCTTGAACGCGAAGGTCAGAGTGCTTCTACCTGGCTTACTTACGATGTGGCAGATTTCAACACTTCTAATCCTTCTACCATCATACGCTCACACGAGCAGGGAACGTTCAGCGGGCTGCCTTTGATGGTTACACAAAATGCTGTGTATTTTAAAAAAGACATGAAAGGAGCGATTACAATGGATCTGGGATACAATTATGACAGGGTCGTCAATCAGCCTGTCAATCCCCGGTTTGTCCATTTTAGCAATTTGAGTTTCGCTTATGTGTCCAATCCGCCAATCAGTGTCGATCGTATCACCGACCATCATGTTTCTGGTACATTACCGCTTGATCATAATATTACTTTTATTTATGGTAGAGTCCATGCGCCGCGGTACCGTGTAGAGTGCAGCGGAACAGGCAATTGCTCAACGGCAACTTCTCCCAATCAGCCATTGAAATTTTATACGGAATTTTATTATGATGCCGCTGCCAGTGTTGAAGCGAATTCAACGCTTACAACACTGTCTCAAGAAGCGGATCGCAGTGTTGACTCGATACGGTGGTACACCAATACCCAGCACAATGAGGGACGCGATGGCAATATCACCTCTGTTATACAAAGATATGTCACTACCTCTCCGATCAGTCGATCAGGCGCCACACTTACGTTTACAAGCGGTGTCGCATTTGACGATTTCGAATATGACAGCAGCAGCGAAGGCTATCCATATAAAGCAACGATGCAGATTATTTCTCAACCATGGCTGATTTATAATCGCTTCGATGATAACGCGACCAGTAATGATTTTGAGCTGGAGTTTAACGCAAAAAAACTCGGCGGCGCGACAGGCGGGGTCGATGACAGCAACATG
>JANTHE010000062.1 GCA_024762585.1 Sulfuricurvum sp.
CGGGCATAGGCCGAAGCACCGCAGACGATGATTTTGGGCTGAACGATGCGGGCGATGTCCATGACGCGCTCGTAGTTGATACGCCCGTCGAGCTCGACGCCGTAAGTAAAGCTCTGGTAGTTTTTGCCCGAGAAGCTCGGCTTGGCACCGTGCGTCAGGTGTCCACCGTGGCTGAGATCCATCCCCAGGATCTTTTCACCGGCTTTGATGAGTGCTGCGTAGACGGCGCCGTTGGCCTGCGAACCCGCATGGGGCTGGACGTTGGCGAATTGGCAGCCAAACAGTTCGCAGGCGCGGTCGATGGCCAGCTGCTCGACGGCGTCGGCATATTCACAGCCGCCGTAGTAGCGTTTTTGCGGGTAGCCTTCGGCGTACTTGTTGGTAAAGACCGAGCCCATCGCCTCCATGACGGCGGGCAGGGTAAAGTTCTCCGACGCAATCATCTCGAGGTGGTCGGTCTGGCGCTCCAGCTCCTTTTCACAGAGGCTGTAGACTTCGTTGTCAAATTCTTGCAGGAAACTCATACTTCTTCTTCTCCTTCTTCGGATGGGGTGTTTTCATTGGTGAGCGGTTTCATTGCCGGGAATAATAGCACATCCCGGATGGAATGCTGGTTGGTCAGCAGCATAACGAGACGGTCTATGCCGATGCCCTGTCCGGCGGTAGGGGCCATGCCGTAGCTGAGTGCCTTGACGAAATCCTCGTCCATTTCGTGCGCCTCTTCGTCTCCGCCCTCTTTGGCTTCGAGCTGGCCTTCGAAGCGGCCGAGCTGATCGATCGGGTCGTTGAGCTCGCTGAATGCGTTGGCAATTTCGCGTCCGGCGATGAAAAGCTCGAACCGGTCGGTGAGGGCGGGGTCTTCGTCGTTGCGGCGTGCCAGCGGAGAGATCTCGACGGGGTACATGGTGATGAAGGTCGGGTTGATCAGTTTCTCTTCGACAAAGGCGTCGAAGAGTTCGCCCTGAAGCTGGCCGACATTGAGCGAATCGCTGACATCCTCGCCGTGTTCTTTGAGGTAGGCGATCATCTTCTCCTTGTCGTGAACAATACTTTCGGGCACGCCGCCTATCGTGCTGAGCGCTTCAATCAGCGGTATTTCGGTGAACTTGGAAAAATCGACTTCCATGTCGCCATAGGGTAGAATCGTGGGCAGCTTGAGATGGTCGAAGAGGTACTCGAAATACTCTTTGGTCAGTGCAATGAGATCTTTGTAGGTCTTGTACGCCCAGTAAAACTCGATGGAGGTGAACTCGGGGTTATGGGTCGCGTCCATTCCTTCGTTACGGAAGTTGCGGTTGATCTCGAAGACCGCCTCGAACCCGCCGACGATGAGGCGTTTGAGGTAGAGCTCGGGAGCGATGCGCAGGTAGCGGTCGACGCCCAGCGCATTATGGTGCGTCACGAACGGCTTGGCGTTGGCGCCGCCGGCGATGGGGTGCATCATCGGTGTTTCGACCTCGAGGAACCCTTTCTCTTCGAAAAAGCGGCGCGTCAGCGAGATGATCCGGCTGCGAATACGGAAGGTCTTGCGCACTTCGCTGTTCATGATCAGGTCGAGGTAGCGCTGGCGGTAGCGCGTCTCTTTGTCGGTGATGCCGTGAAATTTTTCCGGAAGCGGGGCGACAGCCTTGGTCAGAAGCTTTAACGATTCGGCGTGCAGGGAGAGTTCGCCTTTGTTCGTGACAAAGGGAAAGCCTTCGACTTCGATGATGTCGCCGACCTCGATCTGCTTTTTAACGATGTCGTTGTAGAAACCTTCAGGCAGGTTGTCGCGCGCAACATAAATCTGCAGCATTCCAGATTCGTCCTCAACTTTGAGAAAGCTGGCCTTGCCCATGATCCGAAACAGTTTGATACGGCCACTGACACAGTATTTTCGGTTTTCGTCACGTCTGTTCTCAGCCTGCTCCAGGTCGGAGTTCACGAACAGGAACTTTTCAATGGTGGTGTTGCGGCCCGATTCATTGGCGTAGGGGTTGATGCCGGCTGCCTTGAGGGCTTGCGCTTTTTCAATGCGCTGCTGAATAAATTTGTTGTCAAAAAAGGACAATCTTGTTCTCCTGTTTAGTTGTTTTTCTTTTGGCACTCTGCACAGATGCCATAAATTTGCATAGAGTGGTCTTGCATTTTGAATCCGAACTTATCAGCGATGAGGTGCTGCCGTTTTTCGATCTCCGCATCAACGAACTCTGTAATGGAACCGCACTCTATACAGATCATATGATCGTGATGCTCCTTGGCTCCGAGTTCATATTTTTTACCCTGTGTACCAAAAGAGAGTGATGTGACAATGGCCTCATTTTCAAGCAGGCTCAGCGTACGATAAATGGTGGCAATGCCTGTTTTGAGATCAGGATGCGTCGTCTGGATTTTCTTGTGCAGGCCCTCAGGGGTGAGATGTTCTTCGGAATTATACAGTGTTTCCAGAATCACTTCGCGCTGAATTGTGAACTTCAGTCCATTCTTTTTAAGCAGCCGTTTAAAGTTTTCCAACAGTTGCTCATACTCAATAGTCTTTTTTTGAAAATCATGTTCTTGAGTCATTCGTTCCCCTTGTCAAGACGGGATTTGACTGTGTCAATGATCTCGTCAGAATGCTCTATGGTGATGTCTTTTAGTGTTTTTGTTCCTTGTTCAGTCGCTTTTTGAGTTGCTGTCTCCAGTTCTTCAGGATTCAGGTGCATGATCACACCTCCTGTTTCGACCAGGACCGGAAAGAGGATACTCCCTTCGAGTGGTTTGGCAATATTCTCTCGTATGGCATTGATATTATTTAGCGCATAGGCGATCACTGCCGCGATAAGAAAAAATTTACCGCTGCCAAGGATAAAGCCGGCAATACGGTCTACGGCACCCAGTCCGCTCAGTGCGCCCAGCTTCTTAAACAGATGCCCGAGTCCGACCATGGCAAGCCAAAACAGTGCAAGTGTAAGCAAAAATCCTGAAAATGCGACAACGGCATTGCTTTCGAAGTGAAATATGTTTTCATTTAAGAATTGCCCCACACTCGTACCGACTCGCGAAGCAATAAATATGCCGCCAACAATGCCGATTAATCCGAACAGTTCTTTAAAAAAGCCGTTAAGGATGCCTTTAAGCCCCAGCAGTAGGACAATGACGGCAACAACCAGGTCGAAATAATTAAAGTCCATATTCATAGCATCCAAATTTTGATTTTGAGAAGAATTATAAACTAGGCAGACTAAAAATAGGTTGACAGCGTGACTATCGTCTGAATTAACCCCCTGTTAATGCGGGATAGAGTATTATTCAACCTCAAATTTTATATGAGGTATTGAAAGTCATGAGCAACTGGTCACCATCGAGCTGGAGAAATTTTCCGATCAAGCAGCAGCCGACGTATCCTGATCAGGATCACCTGAAGCGTGTCGAGGCTGAACTGAAGCGCTATCCGCCGCTGGTATTTGCCGGGGAGGCGCGCAACCTGACATCAGATTTGGCCAAAGCGGTTGAAGGCAAGGCCTTCTTGCTGCAAGGCGGTGACTGTGCAGAGAGCTTTTCGGAGTTTCATGCCGACAATATCCGTGATACGTTCAAGGTGATGCTGCAGATGGCGGTCGTGATGAGTTTTGCGAGCGGTTTGCCTGTCGTCAAGGTTGGACGCATGGGCGGCCAGTTTGCCAAACCACGCTCATCCGATACGGAAACGATAGATGATGTCACACTGCCAAGTTACCGTGGAGATATTATCAACAGCATTGAGTTTACTGAAGCGGCAAGGGTTCCGAATCCTGAACGGATGATCGATGCGTATAACCAGGCGGCGCCGACGCTCAATCTGTTGCGCGCATTCGCTTCGGGCGGAATGGCGGATCTGCACCAGGTACATCAATGGAATCTCGATTTCGTCAAACAGACCCAGATGGCGGAAAAGTATGAAGCATTTGCTGAGCAGATTGAACAGTCACTGCGTTTTATGGAAGCCTGCGGTGTCACTTCGCAAACGTATCGGACGTTGCGTGAAACCGATTATTACACTTCGCATGAAGCGTTACTGTTAAATTATGAAGAGGCGTTTACCCGGAAGGACTCCATAACAGGTGACTGGTACGATGTCTCTTCGCATATGCTCTGGATCGGCGACCGTACCCGTCAGGTAGACGGCGCACACGTTGAGTTCCTCCGCGGGGTGAAGAATCCGTTGGCATTCAAGGCGGGACCATCAATGACGACAGATGATCTGCTAAAACTTTGCGACATTCTGAATCCGGAAAACGAAGCCGGTCGAATTAACGTGATCGTGCGTATGGGTGCCGGAAAAGTCGGTCAACACCTGCCTGAACTCATACGCGCAGTTGAACGCGAAGGCAAGAAAGTGCTGTGGAGCTGTGACCCAATGCATGGCAATGTGATCAAATCCGGCAACGGCTACAAGACACGGCGCGTCGATGATATCCTTACCGAGATGAAAGAGTTTTTTCAGGTGCACAAGTCAGAAGGCACCTATGGCGGCGGTGTTCACCTGGAGATGACCGGGAAGAATGTGACTGAATGTCTGGGCGGCGCTTTTCACATTACGGAAGAAGATCTCAACAGTCGCTATCATACTCATTGTGATCCACGCCTCAATGCCGATCAATCGCTGGAGCTGGCATTTTTGATCGCAGATACGCTAAAACTCTCACACTCCTGAGGGCTTTCTCGGAGCCTGAGCACTACAGACCTGCTACCTGAAGTGCCTTTATGAGTTCTTCAGGCCGGTTGGACCACTGGATGGCATCTTTTTTGGAAACAACCTTGTTTCGGACAAGATCAAACAACTCCTGCGTCTGTGTTACCATGCCGGTTTCTTGCTGATTGAGCTGCATTTGAGAATAGAGCTGATGGACTTTGTCTTCACGTATCAGGTTGGCGATTGCCGGCATATTGATCATCAGTTCCTGCGCAGCCACGCGGCCTCCTCCCAACCTCGGCAGGAGTGCTTGGGAAATAATGGCAATAATTGAAGTGGAGAGTTGTGCGCGCACCTGAGGCTGTTCATCTCCGCCAAAGACGTCGATGATTCTGTTAACGGTCTGCGGGGCGGAATTTGTATGCAGCGTGGCGAAAACCAAGTGCCCCGTTTCTGCAGCAGTCAGAGCAGCAGCGATGGTTTCTTTGTCACGCATTTCCCCTACCAGTATGACATCAGGGTCCTCACGCATGGCAAATTTCAATGCATTGGAAAAGCTGTTGGTGTCGGTGCCGACGTTTCGATGTGAAAAGAGGCACTGCTTGTTCTGATGCACGAATTCGACAGGATCTTCGATACTGATGACATGGCGGTTTTCTGTTTCATTGATTTCATTGAGCATCGCGGCCAGTGTTGTTGACTTTCCGCTGCCGGTTGGGCCGGTCACCAGTATCAGCCCTTTTTCGCGTTTTACCAGTTTCTTGAAAATCTGTTTCGCGTTGAGATCATCCAGGCTTGGAATTTCAATTGGAATAATACGAAAAGCACAGGCAATATCACCCATGGTTTTATAATAGTTCGCACGAAAACGACCGACTTGAGGCAGCAAAATGGCAAAGTCAAGTTCATTATGTTCTTCGAACTCTTTCTTCTGCTTGTCTGTCAGCAGCGAATAAGCCATATCTTCAATCAATTTCCCATCCAAAACAGGAAGATTGAGCGCAACCAGGCGCCCGTCGATTCGTATCTGGGGTTCAGAGCGCGCGACAAGGTGAAGGTCGGATGCATTGTAAGCGACAACGCTTTTGAGGAGTTTACGGATATCCAATGGTTGGCTCATGAGAGAAATTCTCCTTCGTACTGTGTTTGATTGAAACCGATTATAACATGATTATCTTTCTCTACAACCGGCCTTTTGATCAGGAGGTTTTCCTTGCATAGCCATTCACGCTTGCCGGCATCGTCGAGGTTTAGCTCTTTGAGTTTGAGTTGACGGTAGGTCGTGCTTCGGGAGTTGAAGAGCTGTTGCATACTGCTGCAATTCAGCCAGCGGTCGATGATGTCACAGCCGACAGGATCGGTTTTAAAATCGACAAAGGTGTAATCGATGTCGTGTTCTTTAAAGAATTTGAGCGCCTTTTTGACCGAGTCACAATTTTTGATTCCGTAAACAGTTGTCATTCAATGATCTTGGGAACGATGAAGAAATGATCTTCGCTGTGTGGCGCATGTTCAAGAATGTCGTTGTTGATCTTTGTATTGCATTGCGGAGTGTCCTCGCGCAATCGCGTTGGCTGATCGGTCATGGCAAAAGTGTCGGGTATCTCCGTGGTATCGAGTTGGGCGAGGTTGTCTACGAAGGCGACAATTTCGCTGAGTTGTCCAATAACCTTTTCACGGTGGGCATCATCGATTTTCAGCATGGAAAGTTTTTCCAACCGGGTGAGTAAAGCGTCGTCAATCTGCATTGTTTTTGGCCTTTGTCTTAAACGTGTGCTTAATTTTAGCCTTTTGCAGCTTAGCCTTTTTCAATCTTATTCGCGACAATAGCGGCAGCCATGACTATCGGGTAGGATGTCGGTGCTGCGGTGAGCATCGGCTGGGTGGCTACCTGAAGCGAAAGCAGGGAGTAGATTGTCAACTTGGATTCAATCATCAGGCCGATGATATTGATCATCTCTCCTGTCTCCTGACCCCCGATGATCTGTCCGCCTATGATGCGTCCGCCGTGACGCATCGCAACAAGTTTCACCATCTGCTTTACCGCATCCGGAATGGTGGAGGGATGTCGGTTAAATCCTTCGAAGCTGCCTGTGACGGTATCAAGCCCGGCGAGGGCAGCCTCAGCTTCGGTCACTCCTGCGGATGAAAATGCCTTTTGTCCGATCAGCGTCGAGAAAATTGCAATCGTCCCGGTGAAACCTTTGAGATATTTAATGCCATAGAGCGAACTGCCGGCAACCCGCCCTTCGGAGGCGGAAGTGGAAGCGAGCATGACTTTTGAGGGCTCTTTGGTGATAAAATCACGACGGGCAGAGCAGTCGCCGACTGCGAAAATATCTTTATTGGCCGTTCGCATGTATTCGTCTACCCAGATACCGCCGTACCGGGCCAATTTGAGGCCGGCGGCTTTGGCCAGTGCGCTGTTGGGTTGATAGCCTGTCGCCAGGATGATGGCTTCGGCGTGCACGGTTTCACCGCTGCACAGTGTGGCACCGATGGCGATGCCCTTTTTATCGATCACGGCATCGACATACTCTCCTGAACGGAGTGTGATTCCTGCATCGGATAGGATCTGCTCCGCTTCGACAGCCAGTTCGGTATCAAAAGCATTTTTAAGTACATGAGTGCTGCCGCCGATGATCGTAACTTCTTTGCCGGATGCGGCAAGTTCCATGGCGAGTTCAATACCGATAAAACCGGTACCGACGATCATTACACTGTTGTGCGTACGAAGATGATTTTTTAGTGCATCAATGCGGCTTTTGTTTTTTGGAATGGTAAAAACACCTTCAAGCTCGCATGCGCTTTGTAATGTCGGATGGACAAACGGAACGGAACCGGTGGCGAAGATAAGTTTATCATATGTTATGGTGCAGGTGTCTGCCTGAACACTCTTTTGTTCAATATCGATCTTTTTCACCCTGCCCAGCAGCGGTGTGACGCCACTGATCTTCGCCTGGGCACAAGAGGCAATGTCTTTTTCGCTGCTGCCAAGCGTCGGTCCGAATATATAGGGTATCGCGCAGGGGACAAGTTGTATCTCCTGTTCACGAATCACACAAACCTGCTTATCGGGGTAGGTTTGTTTGGCGGTAATGGCTGTAACGCCCCCTGAAGGGCCGCCACCAATAATTAACACATCACAGACGATATTTTTCATTTGACATCCTTGTATTTCAATTATAGCCCTCCTGTGTTACCGCTTTGTCACGTATTTGTCTATATTGCAATCAGTTTGTAATCTATTTTGCATAAAATCTGTAGTATGATTTCTTAAAAGAGGTGAAAGATGATTAAGAAAAAACAAAACGGTAAAAAAGTATGGGTAACATTTACAGTGTGTCCGGAAGAGGGAGTGGAAGAAGTAGCGTTATGCGGTTCATGGAGCAACTGGGCCGAAGAGCCGATGAAGCTGAAAAAGAACGGAGAGTTCTATTTGACAAAAGTACTGCCTGCACAGAGTACTTACGAGTTTGGCTACAAGATTGACAATGATGGCTGGTTAGCTGAAAATGAATGCCCGCAAACACGTTCTCCTTTCGGAACGCAGAACGCAGTGTTGGCATTGTAATGCCCTACGAACTTTAATACCCAGGCGACTATACTGTCTCACCGGTCGGTAAACGGAGAGTGAAGTTTATAGAATGAGGAGTGCGAATGAAAGCTGTTGTGATGGCAGGGGGATTCGGAACACGGATACAGCCGTTAACCAATTCACGTCCAAAGCCAATGCTGCCTATTATGAACCGTCCTATGATGGAACATACGATGATGACTTTGAAAGAGCTGGGGGTGAAAGATTTTATCGTCTTGCTCTATTTCAAGCCCGACATAATCAAGGCGCACTTTGGTGACGGAAGCGATTTCGGAATCAATATCACCTATGTCCTTCCGGATGATGATTACGGGACGGCGGGCGCTGTCAAACTGGCAGAGGAACAGATCGGCGATGACAACTTCATTATTATCAGCGGCGACCTTGTCACTGATTTTGATTTTCAGAAAATCTTCGATTATCATGCTGAAAAAAAATCGAAATTGACCATTACACTTACTTCAGTCGAAAACCCGCTTGAATTCGGTGTCGTGATTGCCAATGAAGAGGGGCAAATTGAAAAGTTCCTTGAAAAGCCCAGTTGGGGCGAAGTGTTCAGCGACACCATCAATACCGGGATTTATATCATTGAACCGGAAATTCTCTCCTATATACCCAAGCATGAGAATTTTGATTTTGCCAAAGATCTGTTCCCGCTGCTGATGCGCGAGGGGGTTTCTCTGATGGCAGGAAACGCAGAAGGTTACTGGCGTGATGTGGGCAATCCCGAGAGCTATCGGGATGTCTATGAGGACATCCTCGG
>JANTHE010000063.1 GCA_024762585.1 Sulfuricurvum sp.
CGCCGCTTCGCGCTCGGTAAGATCATCGAACACCCTGTACTCACGGGGCATCTGCAGACATAACGTCGATTTCCCAACCTGCCTTGCGCCACTGAGCAAAACCGCCGGCGAGATTTTCAACGCTTCGTCCAACAGCTCTTGAACGGATCTCTTAAACATACAATACCCTATTTTTGTAAATTACATAATTATACTTTTATATTTTACAAATGTAAATAAAAAATATTTCTCAATATTTTACTTTTAAACGGTTACCAATATGCACAAAAATAACTCTTTAGCCCATAAGGCTAAACTTTCATGACAATTTACACTCCGTTTACCCGTGGGGAATATGATTGCGTCCAGAGAATTATACGCTTCAAGGACACAAGAAATGCAGATGAAAATCACGGCAATCAAAAACGAAATCTCCAAGGTGATGGTCGGGCAGGAGGCGCTGATTGACGCGCTTCTTATCGGGCTCATTACCGACGGGCACATCCTGGTCGAAGGGGTTCCGGGGCTAGCGAAGACGACAGCCATCAACTCATTGGCCAAGGCGCTGGGGCTGGAGTTCAAGCGGGTGCAGTTCACCCCTGACCTACTGCCCAGCGACATCGTGGGCACGGAGATGTACGACCAGAAAAACGGCGAGTTCAAGGTGAAAAAAGGGCCCGCCTTCACCCACCTGCTGCTCGCCGACGAGATCAACCGCGCCCCGGCCAAGGTGCAATCGGCCCTGCTCGAGGTGATGCAGGAGCACCAGATCACCATCGGCGAGGAGACCTTCAGACTCGACGACCCGTTCCTCGTCCTGGCGACCCAGAACCCGGTCGAGCAGGAGGGGACCTACCGCCTGCCCGAAGCGCAGCTGGACCGCTTCATGCTCAAGGTGCTGGTAGATTACAACACGTTTGACGAGGAGCTTCAGATCGTCGAGCGCATCGCCAACAGGGCCTTCGGCGCCATCGAAAAAGCGGCGGGGACCGAAGACATTCTCGCCATGCGCGACGCGGTACAGACCGTGCATGTGGACAGTGCCGTCATGCAGTATATGATGAAGATCATCTTCGCCACGCGAGAACCTGAAAAATACGGAGTCGGCGAGATCGCGCAGTACCTGGAATACGGCGCGAGCCCGCGGGCGTCGATCAACCTCTACAAGGCCGCCAAGGCACGCGCGTTCCTGCGCGGCAACGATTTCGTCACCCCGGTCGACGTGGCCGATACGGTGCGCGGCGTGCTGCGCCACCGCATGGTGCTCAACTACCGCGCCGAAGCGGCGGGCAAAAGCGCGGACGATCTCATCACCGTCATCATGCAGACCATCAAGCTGCCCTAAGGAAACGCAGTGTTCGCCCATAAAAGCGAAGAGATCCTCATCCGTACCCGGAGAAACATCTTTGGGCCCGCTGCCGGGGGCAATCCCAGCATTTTCGCGGGGACGGGTCTGGACTTTTCCGAGCTCAAAGAGTACGCCTACGGCGACGACGTACGCAACATCAACTGGAAAGTGACCGCGCGCGAGCAGACGCCGTTCGTCAACGTCTTCAACGAAGAGCGAGAGCTCAACATCGTCTGTGTCTTTTTGGAGAGCGGCAGTATCTTTTTCGGCTCAAAGCGCTTCAAGCAAGAGGTGATGGCCGAAGCGCTTTCGCTCATCTCCTACTCCGCGCTCAAAAACGACGACAAGGTCAGCACCCTCGTCTTCAGCGACAAGGAGGAGTTCTTCCTGCCGCCGACGCGCGCGATGGGGTCGCTAAACCTGACCGTGCCCGAAGTGCTGGGCCGCGACCCGCTGGGAAAACAGGTGGATTATGCCAAGCTCGTAGAGTATATCAACAGCCGCATCCGCCGCCGCTCGCTCATCTTTCTCATCGGCGATTTCTACGGGGAAGAGATCGACCTCTCGCTGCTTGCGCGCCACGAGGTCTACGCCGTCATTGTCCGCGACCGTTTCGAGGAGAACCCGTCGCTTACCGGGGAGATAGAGCTCTTCGACGCGCAGACGCTGGCATCGTCGGAGCTGCAGCTGACACCAGCACTCGCCCGCCGCTACGCCAAAGCAATCGAAGCGCGTGACAAAAAGCTCCAAGAGCACCTGCTCGCGCACCGTATCATGAGCACCAAGCTCTACACCGACGAGGAGCCGTTCGTCAAGCTCTCGGCACTCTTTAGAGGAGGCAGACGATGACTCCGCAGATTCCGCAGGCTCCTCAAGCGCTGCCGCTCAAAGACATCAAGCCCATCGTTGAGGTCCCCGACCACTCCCTGTGGCTCTTTGCCGGAATTGTTGCCGCCGGTGTCATTGCCGTGTTGCTGCTTATATTTTGGGTAGTACGCCTACGACGCAAGCGCATCGACCGCAGACGCGCCGAGGCGCTGCGACGACTGAATGCCATCGACTGGAACGACACGAAACAGGCAGTGTATGACTTCAGTTTCCTGGGCCAATTTGTTGTCTCGGACAAAACCAAAGCGCAGTTCGACGCGCTGCAAGCGGCGCTCGAACCCTACAAATACCGAAAAACGGTACCCGAACTGCCGCAGGAGCTCAAAACGAAAATGCAAACGTTCATAAAGGAGGCGCGCCGTGGGTGAGTGGACATTCGAACATCCGTGGGCGTTTGCCCTCATTGCACTCTACCTTGTCTGTGATGCGTTTTGCGCGGCGAAGGCGCAGCGCCTCATCTTTCCCGACACGGCGCTGCTCGCCCGCCTCGCGCGCGGCAGCAACTGGCTGCAGGGCACGGTGAAGTTTCTGGCCGTCGCGCTGCTTGCCACGGCGCTCGCCTCGCCCATCAAGCAAAACGCCGTTGTCGTCAACAACGACAAGGGGTACGAGATCTCGCTCATTCTCGATGCCAGCGGTTCGATGAAGCAGCTGAACAAGTTCAATATCGTCAAGGAGATCGTGCTCGATTTCATCGACAAGCGCAAGCATGACAAGCTCGCGCTCACGCTCTTTGCCGATTTCGCCTACGTCGCCATGCCACTGACCTATGACAAGCAGAGCCTCAAACAGCTGCTGAGCAAGGTCGATGTCGGCATCGCGGGCATGCAGCGCACCGCGCTCTACGAGGCGCTCTTCATGAGTTCGAAGCTCTTCAAAGATTCGCACGCCAAAGAGAAGATCGCCATCCTGCTCACCGACGGGGTGGACAACACCTCCGACGTCCCGCTCGATGTCGCCATCAAAAGCGCGGTCAAGCACGGCATCAAGGTCTATGTCATCGGCGTGGGCGGCCGCGGCGACTACAACCCCGCCGTGCTTCAGAAGATCGCCAAAGGAACAGGCGGCAAATTTTACGAAGCCGGCAGCGTCGAGCGGCTCAAGCAGATCTACGGCGAGATCGACACGCTCGAAAAGAGCGAGATCAAAACCAACAAATACGTGAAAAAGCACTACTACTACCAGTACCCGCTTGGCCTGGCGCTGGGACTGCTGGTGCTGTTTGCAGTGATGCGAAGGAGAGGTTATGCACTTTGAACATCCGCACCTGCTTTTTGTCCTGATTCTCCTACTGCCGCTCGCGCTCGTGCTGTTCGCGCCCAAACGCGAACGCAAAAGCGTCTTCGCGCCCGAGGTGCTGACGTTGCTGCTGCAGCGCTCGCACACGCTGCCGCAGTGGCTGCGCCATACGCTGCTGCTGCTCGCGCTGGCATGCATGATCGTTGCGCTTGCGCGGCCGGTCAACGACAAAGGGGAGATCAAGGTGCAAAGCAGCACCATCGATATCATCGCGGGCTTCGATATCTCCCGTTCGATGTTCGCCAACGACATTTACCCCAACCGTCTGGAGCTCGCCAAACGCAAGTTCGACCGTTTTCTGGACGACGTCAACGAGACCCGGGTCGGCGTGGTCGGCTTCAGTTCACGCGCGTTCATGATTTCGCCGCTGACGGAGGATTTTTCGACCCTGCGCTACCTCGTACACAATATGAGCACCGATACCGTCAGCCTGCGCGGTACGGACATCATGCAGGCCCTCGAACAGACCGATGCGCTGATGAAAGAGAGTGACAAAAAAGCTCTGCTGCTCTTTACCGACGGCGGCGACGACAAGGATTTCAGCGATGAAATCTCCTACGCCAAGGCGCACAACATCGTCGTCTTCGTCTACAACATCGGTACGGAAAAAGGCGGCGTCATTCCGATGGAGCACGGTGCAATGACGGATAAAAATGGCAATATCGTCGTCGTACACCGCAACGACGCCATCAAGGAGCTCGCACTCCAAAGCGGCGGGGCGTACATGAATTACTCGCTCGCCTCCAACGACATCGAGGCCCTGGCCCGCGCCATCAAGGCGCGTTTCAAGGCCAAAAACGACACCGCCGACACCATCCGCGATGTCGAAGAGCTGTTTGTCTGGCCGCTGGGTGCGGGCATAGCGCTGCTGTTCCTGTCACTCTTTTCACTGCCGAGAGGGAGGAGGAAACATGTTTAAGTCGTTAGTCATTGGTCGTTGGTCGTTAGCCGGTGCTGCGCTTGCGCTGCTGATTTCGAGTGATGCCGCGGCCGGTGTGATGGATTTCAAGACACTTGGTGAGGCCAAACAGGCATATGAGGTGGGCAACTATACCAAAGCCTCCGAGCTCTACGGCAGGCTCCACGGCAAGAACGCGCAGGCGCGCTACAACTACGGCGATGCGCTGTACAAGCAGAAAAAGTATAAAGAGGCCGCAGAGGTGTTCAAACAGATCGACGATCCGGCATTGAAGCACAAAGCCCTGCACAACCTGGGCAATGCGCTGGCCAACAGCGGCAAGACCGACGAAGCCATCAAGGCTTATGAAGAAGCGCTCAAGCTCGAGGAGGACAAGGACACCCGCTACAACCTCGACCTGCTGAAACAACAGAAAAAACAGCAGCAACAGCAAAACAAAAAGAACCAGAATAACAACGACCAGAAGAACAAACAACAGAACAAAGACCAGCAAAAGCAGAACCAACAGAAGAACGGTCAAAATAAACAGGACGATCAGAACAAAAACGCTCAGAACAAACAAAACGATAAAAAGCAGCAGGGGAACAAAGACCAAAAAGATCGGCAGGACAAGCAAAACGATTCACAAAACAAACAAAAACGCGACCGGCAACAGCAGCAGTCCGGACAGGGGCAGAGCTCATCCAAACCAAATGAAAAACAGCAGTCCCAAAGTGCCGAACAAAAAGAGCAAGAACAACAAAAGAAAGAGCAACAGCAGCGCCAGATGCAACAGGCTGCCGCCAAAGCCCAGCCCATCAGCGATATGGAAGAGCGCAAGTACAACCAGATGCTGAACAAGCGCGGCATCAAGACCCTGATGGTCCCGCTCAAAGGAAAAGGAGAACCTAAAAATGATGAAACAACGCCATGGTAATGTTATGAAACTACTTCTCAAATCCATCCTGTTTTTACTGCTGCTCGGCACGGCGGCGACGGCCGCTGTCAAAGCGACGGTGGACAATCCCGCCATCTATCGCGGCGACCCGGTAACGCTGACGCTCAGCGCTTCGGGAGGCGACATCCAATTCCCGCCGCTGACCGAGATTGCGGGCTACGCCATCGAGAGCCGGGGCACCAGCCGTAATATTTCGATGATCAACGGCACGACGACCCGCACCATCGAGCAGCGTCTTGTCTTTACCCCGACCCAAGACGTCACCATCCCCTCGCTCGACGTCACCGTCGACGGGCAGGTCGAGCATACGGTGCCCCTGAAGGTCAAGGTGCTCGAACCGCAGGCCGCTCCCGCCGGGGCCGCGTTGCAGATGCAGATGCAGCTCTCCAAACAGAGCGCCTATGTCGGCGAGCCGATCGAGCTACGCCTCGTGCTCAAGTACAAACCGGGCACACAGATAGACGACATCAAGATCTCCGAACCCAAATTCGAGCACTTCTGGATCAAGCGCATCACCCAGCAGGCCGAGCGCAGCGCGGATGCCGAGGGCTACATCACCCAGACCTACCGTTACCTGCTCTTTGCACAGCAACCGGGCGACCTGCAGATTCCGGCCATCTTCGCGCAGATCGGGACAAAGGTGCGCACGCGGCAGCGCAGCATGTTCAGCGACCCGTTCTTCAACGACCCGTTCTTTGGCGGAGCGCGCATGCAGTACCGCAAAGTCTTCTCCGACCCGGTCACGCTGCATGTCAACCCGCTGCCGCAGGGACTCGAAGTCTATGGCGACTTTACGATGAAGTCCGACGTGGACAAGACGAAAGTGGCCGCCAACAAGCCGGTGAACCTGCACATTCACATTGAGGGCTTCGGCAACGTCGAGGACATTCCCAAGTTCGATCCCGCCATCGACAACGCCGTCGTCTACGCCAACGACCCGGTGGTGAAAAGCTATATCAAAGAGGGAAAATATTTCGGCACGTTCGACCAGACGATCGCCATCATCCCCGAACGCGACATCACGATCAAACCGCTGGAGTTCCGCTATTTCGACAGCCGAACGAAACAGCCTCAAACACTGCGCACTCACCCCTATTTCATCACAGTGACGGGTGCGCCCAAAGCGGCGACAGCTCCAAAAGTCGAAAGCGCCGCGCCGATCGCGGCAGCGACCGGCTCCGCCAATGCAGCTTCTACCGCCACGACACGCGGCGGGCTCAACCTCTATGAAGCCGCCGCCATCTTCGCCGTCGGTTTCGTCGTGGGCGGCGCTTTCGTGGGCATCCTCGCCCTGCGCCGAAGCGAGCGTACTCCAAAACGCAAAAAAGAGCCCCCGATGGCCAAAAAGATCAAAGCGGCCAAAAAGCCACGCGCCCTGTTCGAGCTTCTGCTACCATACAAAGGAGCGTGCGACGCCGTGGACACGGCGCTCGAGCAGCTTGAGGGCAACCTCTACCGGGGTGAAAAGCATAAAATCGACCGCAAGGCGATCGCCGAGTGTTTCGAGGCCGACAACAGCGCCGAGGTCGAACTAATCTGAGAAGCTTTTGCTATAATGACGAAAAAAGGGTGCATACATGCGTCTCGCTTTCGTCGTATTTCTGCTTTCGCTTTCACTCTACGCAGGCAATCTCACATGGCATTCCACCTACAACGAAGCGTTCCATACAGCCAAAAAAGAGCATAAATTTCTGATGCTGTTTCTGACACAACCCGACTGTAAAACATGTGCATATATGCGCGAAAGGACACTGAAAGACCCCAGAGTTACGGCCTATCTTAAGAAACATTTCACTGTCGCCGAGCTCTACATGAAATCCAACAGCCTACCCAAACGTTACCGAGTCGAGATGAGCCCGGTCTTTACTTTCATCGACCCTGAAGAGGACGATATTGCCGAACAGATCATGGGCGGTCGGACGCCGGAGCGGTTTTTGCAGACGATGCACAGCGTCGTCGGGGATGCGGATTAAAACCCCGTCATCAAAAAATCAACCGCGCTGATGATCTGCTGTCGTGATGGCTTCAATGAGGTAATTTTCTCCCCCAGAACATGTAACGGCACACCTGCCATCTCCGGTGTCATCAGATAACACCTCTTTTCCGCCACCTCCAAAGAGGGGGTTAAATGCTGTATAGGCGTTATCTCCGAGACCATGGGAATCACCAGCCGCGTCGAAAGGCCGCTGAGCAGATCATGCTGAATATCAAGAAGGTAGGGTATTGCTTCGTTCGTCTCGGGGTTGGGATTGGCATAGACATCAAACTGCGCCATCAAAACAGCCTGAGTTTATCGCTAAACACACCCTGGGATTCTACACGTTCATTATAAGCGGCAATCGCCTCTTTATTTGCGGTTTTCCACTGCTGTTCATCTTGCTCTTTTTTAATCTCACCCAGATAATTTTGCAGTGCCTCGCGAACGACTTGTGTTTTCTTTTTCCCCAACGCATACGCGGTTGCTGAAAGTTCATCGATCAGACGCTCTTCCAAGGTAATGGTCATCTTTTTTGTCATCTTTAACACCTTTACCATATTTTACCATATTTGATAGAACATGAATCTCCGGCACTGGATTCATAATACCGAATAGCGCAAATGATCACTTAAATTTTTTCAAAAAAATACACCGATATTACACTTTTTGGCGAAAAGTGCTATCATAGGTTATCTGAGGATAAGGAGTCCATTATGAAAATTAAGCTTATGACAAGTTTGGTAGCAAGTGCTTTGTTGCTATTGGGCGGGTGCAGTGTTGAAGATGCTGTTAAAGATTTGCTGGGTACAAATGCCATTTATGTAGTCAATGGAACAGGTGGTGGAATCACTGTTTCTGTAACGGGTGAAAATGATAAATATCTTGCTGCTCATAATAAAGTAGCGCAAGCTTATTATCTGATTGACCAGAAGAGTACTACGGTATCTTATAATGGAGATCATGCGCACAAATTTAGCAGCGGTGGACCATATCTCTATGCTGCAACCACATGTAATCAGGATGGCTATCTTACCGATTCAACCAACAGTAATCGTGTACATGTCGTCAACCTGACGAGTGAAACGTTTTCAGACAATGTCTATGTCATAGATGCTGATGGAGTACAATACACAATCACTGATAATGCAACAGCATGTGCGGTCACCAAATCATCGCAGGCCGATTCCATCAAGATTGGCAATGGAATGCAAGTTAAAATCGGAAATGGAGATTGGGAAACAATTAACAACATTCCTAGCGAAATTGAAGCTATTGCCAACAAGGTAAAAGTGGATGTTATTGTTTACAGTACAACTGAAGGGACTGTTGTGCCGATGGCAGGGTATGATATCATCAAATAAGTGTATGCAAGAAGCAATAAACTTCTTGCATCATCAGTTAGGAAATTTGTTCTAAGAAAGTTCCAAAGGGACGGATGT
>JANTHE010000064.1 GCA_024762585.1 Sulfuricurvum sp.
CGCAGGTCGCGCTGGTGGGCTTCGGCCGCATCGCCGACGCCCCGTGGGCCGAAGGCGATACGCTGGCGGTCCGTAAGGTCGTCCGCGCGACGCTCGCGGGTGATCACCGCGCCACGGACGGACGTACGGGTGCGCTGTTTCTGAATAAGCTGGATACCTATTTGCAAACACCGGAGGAGTTATGATGACCAAAGACGAAATCAAAAAGAAGATTGTCGAGCAGATCTACGAGATCGCGCCCGAACACGAGGGGGAGGAGATCCCCGACACGGACAACATCCAGCGTTCGCTGGAGATCGACTCGTTCGATTTTCTCAACCTGCTGACGGTGCTGAGCGAGGAGCTCGGTGTCGAAGTGCCCGAATCGGACTACGGGGAGGTCGACACCCTCGAGCACATGACGGATTATTTCGCCGCGCGTATGGCGAAATAGCGGACGGAGCGCAACGATGAACAAGCTGCTTGCCGAGGAGATCTATTACGACATGGTGCTGGGACGGCAGTTCGAGCTGGCGGCCAAAGAGCACTACATGGCGGGCGATATCGCGGGGTTCCTTCACCTCGATATCGGCCAGGAAGGCTTCAGCGTCGCGGCGATGAAGGCCTTTGAGAAGGGGGACGTCTTCACGACGTACCGCGAACACGTGATGGCCATCGCGCGCGGCATGGAACCCAAAGCGGTGATGGCGGAGCTGTTCGGTAAAGAAGAAGGTGTCAGCCGCGGCCGGGGCGGGTCGATGCACCTGTTCGAACCGGCGCTCTTTTTCTACGGCGGCGACGCCATCGTGGGCGGGCAGATCCCCAATGCGGTGGGGTGCGCCTACGCCCGCAAGTTCCAGGGCAGCGAAGACGGGGTCATGGTCGTCTTCGGCGACGGGGCGACCAACGGTGGCGCCTTCTTCGAATCGCTCAATATCGCCAGTGCGCAGAAACTGCCGCTGCTGTTCGTCTGCGAAAACAACCGCTACGCGATCGGCACGGAGATCACCCGTGTCGCCCCGTTCGAGCGGCAGGCGAAAAAGGCGGAACCGTACATGGTGACGATGGAGGTCGACGGGATGGACGCCGTCACGGTCTACGAAGCGGTCCGGGAGGCGCAGACGCTGATCCAGCAAGGACACGGCCCGATTTTCCTGGAAGCGATGACCTGCCGGTACGAGGGGCACTCCATGAGCGACCCGGACATCTACCGCAGCAAGGAGGAGCTCAATATCTGCAAGGGCAAGGACGCTATCGAACAGATGGAAGCGCGGCTGCGATCGAAATACGGCCTCGGGGACGAAGCGATCTCGGTGATGCGGGAGCGTGCGGAGGCGGCGGTGGACGACGCCGTCGCGTTCGCCGCGAGTGCGCAGGAGCCGGCGGTAGAAACGCTGGCAGACAACGTCTTTGTCGAAAGGAGAGGATAATGCTGTATCGTGAAGCGCTGAACAGGGCGATCGACGAGGTGATGGCGATTGACGAGACGGTGGTCGTCCTGGGCGAGGATGTCGGGCGCTACGGCGGCAGCTACCGCGTGACGGAGGGGCTCGTGGCCAAATACGGCGAGGCGCGCCTCATCGACACGCCGATCGCCGAACTCTCCATCGTCGGCAACGCCATCGGCATGGCGATGGCGGGCCTGCGCCCCGTCGCCGAGATTATGACGGCCAATTTCGCTCTGCTGGCGTTTGACCAGATCATCAACCATATGCCGAAATACCGCTACATGAGCGCTGGCAAGATCACGCTGCCGATGGTCGTACGTTTCCCGCAGGGGGTGAGCCGTCAGCTGGCCGCGCAGCACTCCGAGAGCTACGAACAGATGCTTTGCGCCGTGCCGGGGCTGCGGGTGCTCGCCGCGGGGGACGTCAATTACGCCTACCACGCGCTCAAAGCGGCGATGCTGAGTGACGACCCGGTCGTGTTCATCGAACACGAACTCCTCTACACAAAGAAAGGAGAGGTCGATTTCGACGCGGAGGTCGATCCGTTCAAGGCGCGTGTCGTCAAAGCGGGGGACGATATCACCATCGTCAGCTACCTCAAGATGGTCGACGATGTCATGGCGGCCGTGCCCGAAATCGAGAAAAAACTCGGCAAACAGTGCGAGGTGATCGACCTCTGTTCGCTCAATCCGGTTGATTACGACACGCTCGAAGCATCGGTCAAGAAGACCGGCAGCATCGTCGTCGTCGAGGAGGACCACAAAACGGGCGGCTACGGCGCGCAGATCGTGAGCTGGGCGGCCGAGAAGATGTTTTACAGCCTCGACGAACCGCCGCTGCGTATCGCCGGAGAGGATGTGCCGATCCCCTATAACCGGACACTGGAACTTGCCGCGATCCCGACCCCCGAATCGATTGCCGCGCGCATCGTCGCGTGGGCAGAGGGTAACGGCGCGTAATGGAGTATCAAATCGTCATGCCGCGTCTGTCGGACACGATGGACGAGGGGCAGTTGGTCACCTGGAAAATCGCACCGGGCGATGCCGTGAAAAAAGGCGATGTCGTCGCCGAGGTCGAGAGCGACAAAGCCGTGATGGAGATTGAGTCTTTCAAAAGCGGTATTGTCCAATCGTTGCTTGTAGAGCCGGGAGAGACCGTACGGGTCGGAACGCCGATCGCGGTGCTGGATACGGATGGGGCGCAGCGCGATGCGGTCGGTGTAATGGAGCATCGCGAAACGAAAACGAAAGCGCCGGCTCCGTCACCTGCGAAGCCGGCACCCAAAAAGGAAAAAACGGCATCGCCAAAACAGGATCCCTTAGCCTGGCTTCTGGGCAGCGCACAAGCGCAGCCCTCTTCGTATGTTGGAGGGACGGCTTCGCCGCGGGCCCGCGAGGCGGCCGAACGCTACGGGCTCGATATTGAGGCGCTGCAACATGAGGGTTCCCTGCCGACCCCTGCCCATCTGGCCGATATCAAACAGGTCGTACTGCGCCACTATTTCACGCCAAGAGCGCTGCAGCTTCTCACACGCTACCAGCTGTCGGCGGATCTATTCGCGGTGGGGAAAAAGCACGATGCCGCCGAAGTGGAAGCCTATATCAACGCACATGATATTCCAATGCCCGAGCCGCTGGATATGCTGCGAAAATCGATGATCGCCATCGTGAACGAGGCGGCGAAAAAACCTGTGTACCATATGTCTGACCGTATCGAGGCAAAGTGGCTCAAAGCCTATGAGACGGAAACGGCGACCGTGACGGTATGGCTGCTCAAGCTTTTCGCGGAGGCGATGCTGCGTCACGAGGGCTTCCGCACCACGCTCACCGCGCAGGGGCTGCAGGTGTGGCCGAATGCCTCAATCTCCCTGGCGATGGCGAGCGGGGAGTACCTCTACATGCCGGTGTTCAGGAACGTCAATCTGCTTTCGCTGTCAAAGGTGGCGGCGCAGCTGCAGGTGTACAAGACGAAAATCGCACAGCGGCGGCTTGGCAAGGAAGAGCTCGTCGGCTCGACGTTCGGCATCTCCAACCTCGGCATGACGGGCATCGAGAGCTTCGATGCCATGATCAACAAAAACGACAGCGCCATCGCCGCCGTCGGCAGTGAACGCGACGGCAGCATCGCCGTTACCCTGACCGTCGACCATCGTCTCGTCAACGGTTACCAGGCGGCGCTGTTCATGCAGGAACTCAAGGCGCTGGCAGGCGATGAGACGTTTTTCAAAAAGGTGACGCAATGAGTTACGATTACGATCTTCTGTTTTTGGGCGGCGGCCTGAATTATGCGGGTGCGGTCATTGCCGCGAAAGCGGGGCTGAAAACGGCGCTGGTCGAGCGCAATATGGCGCATCTGGGCGGTACCTGCCTGCACAACGGCTGCATCCCATCCAAGATGTACCTGCATGCCGCCGAAACGCTACGAGCGTCGCGGCATACCCATTTTGGCGGCGAACTCGGGCTCGATATGGCGTCGCTCGACGACGAAAAAGAGCGGATGCTGTCACGGTCAACGCAGGCGATTACGAAACAGTGCGCGGCGGTCGACCTGCTCGATGCCGAAGGCCTGCTGATTGCCCCGCACACGGTGCAGGCGGGCGGCCGGAGCGTCACGGCGGAGCATATCGTCATCGGCACAGGATCACGACCGTTCATTCCCGAAGGTATCGTCTACGACGGCGAGGGGGTCATCACCAGCGACGAGGTGCTTAATATGCGCGCACTTCCTGAAAAAATCGCCGTCTACGGCAGCGGCGCGATCGGTCTGGAGATGGCGAGTTTTTTCGCTGCGGCCGGCGTCGAAACGGAGTTGATCTGGCGTCACGACACCCTGCCAAAGGGTGCGCATCCGACGATCGCGAAAAACATGCGCTCGCAGCTGGAAAACATCGGGGTGAAACTGCTGCCGAATCATGTCGTCAAAAGCGCGAAAACGACAAAGAGAGGCGTGCATATCGTTTTTGCCGACGGCAGGGAGCACTACGTACCGATGCTGCTGGTCGCGACCGGGCGCATTCCCAACACGGGGGCCGTGATGACGGATACGGTCGCGATCGACACTAAAGGAATCGAGACCGACGGCCATTTCGAAACGGCGCTCCCGGGACACTACGCGATCGGCGACTGCAACGGCAAGCTGCAGCTCGCGCACGCCGCACGTGCAGAAGTGCTCTATGTCGTCCGGCGCATTCTCGGCAAGCGTCCCGAACCGCTCGTGCTGGACAATGTCGTCAAGTTCATCCATACGCTTCCTTCGTCGTACGCTTATGTCGGCAAGACGAAGGCGAAGCTCGAAAAAGAGGGTGCCGACTACCACGAGAGTGTCGTACCGCTGCTGAGGCTGCCGCACGCGCACACCCACGACGCGGATCTCGGTGTCATGGCTGTCTACAGCGACAGGGAAAACTTCATCGTCGGCGGCGAGATCTTCGCGCCCAACGCCGAGGAGCTCATTAGCATCGTCGCCATGGCGATCGCCGGCGAAATGGACACGTCATTGGCCAAACGGACCATCCTCGCTCACCCGACCTTCAGCGAGAGCCTGGAGAAGAGTTTTTTACGGCTGTAAATCGTACCTTTAGCGGTAATAAATCTCTGTCAGGTAGAGCGCACCACCCATCAATCCAAGTGTCAAAATGAAAAACTGCGTCACCCGCCATCCCAGCCTGCCGCCGCCCAGCCAGAAGACAATGCCGAGTTTGACCAGGGAGTTGGTGACCGAGGCGATGACGATGCCGTTCATGGCGGTCGTCATGACGAGCTTGTCGTCCCGGGCCAGTTCGCTGAGCGAGAGGGTGATGGCATCGACGTCGGTGATCCCCGATGCCAGCGAGACAATGTAGACACCGATGTCGCCGAAGCGGGTCTGGGTGAAGGCGATGGCGCCGTAGATGATGCCAAAAAGGATGCCAAACTTGATCGCTTCGCTCAGCTGCAGCGGGTTTTTGGTGATGGCGCTGTTGTCGAAGTTTATGTCGGCGCTTTGCGAATGGGTGTAAAGGTAGTAGCTGAACCCCAGCCCGCTGACGCTGGCGGCGAGGTAGGCGGGAGCGAGGTGCAGGGCGAGGTCGGGGTGAATTACGGTCGCTTCGAACAGCACGCGCAGGTACATGAAGGTGCACGCGATAGCGACACCGCCGGCGTAGTTGTTCAAGAGCGGGAACTGGCGGTGAAACATCTGCGAGAGCGAGATGGAGACGGCCGTCGAGGAGATCAGTCCGCCCGCTGCACCGGTGATGAAGACGCCCCGCTTCTGCCCCAGCAGTTTGATGGCCGCGTAGCCGACGAACGAGATGGCGGCGATGATGACGGCCATCAGCCAGGTTTTGTAGGGGTTGAAGAGTTCATAAGGACCGATCATCTTGTCGGGCAGTACCGGCAAAACGATGAAACTCATCGCCAGCAGCAAGACGGCAGCGTTGATGTCGGTGCTGGAGAGGTGTGCTTCGAACTGTTGCAGCCGCGGTTTGATCTCGAGCAGTACGACCAGGACGACGGCGATAAAAATGGCGTAATTCTGCAGCCCTGCATAGACCATCAGTCCCAGTAAATAGGTAACGACAGCGGCGATCTGCGTCGTCATCCCTGTTTTGTGAAAACGGGTGACCTTGAGGTAGTACGATACTGCAAGCAGCAGCCCGACGATGGCGGCGGAAATAAAAATGAACCCCTCAATGGTGTCACCGAGCCATGCCGAAAGATAGCCAATCAGGGCAATCAGTGCAAAGGTGCGGCTGCCGGCAAAATTGTGTTCCCCTTTGGGCAGAATACTGAGGGTACGCTGCATACCGATCATGAAACCCATAATAAGCGTGATGAAAAGCGACTGGATAACCGCAAAGTCCATAAGAAGCTCCCTTTGAACAAATTTTAGCATAGCGTTGCCTTTTAGAAGCGTATCAAACCCGTTGCGATACAATGGATTCACTTTTTTATCGAGGCAAGCGAGTATGGAAATTATCATCGCCGGGGCAGGCAAAGTGGGGTTTTATCTGGCCCGGACACTCTGCATGGTGCATAACGTCACGATAATCGATAAGAATGCAGAAGCATTGAACCGTCTGCATGAGAATTTGGATATCTATCCGGTACTTGGGAACATCGAAGATCCCGAGACCTACAAAAAACTGAGCGGACATGAAGTGGATCTATTTATTGCCGTGGCCGAAAGGGATGAGACTAACCTGATTGCTACCCTCATCGCGGATGAAGCGATTGATGTGGCACGTAAATATATCCGTCTTAAAAACAGCTATTTTTTCAAAATGTCCATCCGTGACAAGCTGGGAGTGACGGATGCTGTATTCCCCTATCGGCTGACCTCGCAGACGATAGGGATGCTGTTAAAGTATCCGAAAGCCAATAATGTCAAACAGTTTGTTCATACTGATTTCAAGCTGATCTCCGTTTTGGTGACTACACAGATGGAGCCGATGGCGCTGCATCGCAGGGATATTATGGTTGTCGGCATTGAACGTGACAAACGATTTTTTATTCCGTCGGAGGATGAAACGATTCGGACGGGGGATATGGTCTATTTTTTTGGCTCGGAAGCCGCGATTCGGCAGCAGTGCGAGCAGCTCGAACAGCGAGCAGCATCACAGATTGAGCGCTGTGTTGTATTTGGGGCAGGAGAGCTCGGTGTGACGGTAACGCAGACATTGACGGCGCATGGAAAAAATGTTAAATTGATCGAAAAGGATATGGAGCTGTGTGAGAAGGCCGATGAACGACTCGGCGGTACGGTGATGACGATCAACTGCAGTTACGGGATGACAGAACTTTTCGAAAATGAACATTTGGCTGACGCCGATATGGCCGTAGCGGCAACCGATGATGACGAGTATAATATTATTAAATGTCTTGAAGCCAGGCAACATGGAATTAAAAAGGTGATTGCAGTCAATAATGAACCAGAATATTATTCTTTGATGCACTCGTTGGGTATTGTCGTTGTACGCGGTCCGAAAATCAGTGCTTACAATGGACTGATCGAAATGATCGATTCAAATCGTATTGTGTTGTTTCGAAAATTCTGCGGGGGCGAAGGGGCGATTTTTATGCGCAGGATTTATGCCGATTCCGACGTAATCGATAATAAGCCGCCTCCGCTGTCTCAGCACACGGATGAAAAGTTCTTACTCGTCAGAGGAGAGACCCTGATGATGCTGGAGTCAGTTGCGTTATTGAAAGAAGACGATGTTATTGTTGTCTTTTGTTCCAGACAGAGACAAGAGCAGGTCAAAATGTGGATCAATGGATTATAAAAGTATCTTCAAGTTTCTGAGTGCTATCGGGATGGGGCTTGGCGGGTTTTTTGTCTTCGATATCGCTGTAGGGATGCTGTACGGAGAAGCTATCAATCAGTTTGCCGCTGCCGATGCAGTGTTTGTGCTGTTTAATCTCGCCGTATGGCTCTCGCTTGCGAAACACCCATTCAGGCTCGGAATCAAAGAGAGTATTCTTTCGGTCAATCTGCTTTGGCTGCTATTTGGGGTGGCGGGAGCAATACCGCTGCTGCTTTACTCCGATATTTCGCCTGCATCAGCTTTTTTTGAAGCGGTCAGCGGTTTCACGACGACGGGGGCGACGGTCTACGGTGACATTGAATCACTGCCGCACCTTGTACTCTTTCACCGAAGTTTGATGCACTGGCTTGGGGGTATGGGGGTTATTGTACTGGGGGTCGGACTGCTTTCTATGATCAATCCCAGCGGCAGCCTTTCGCTGTTCAAGGCTGAAGCCACAGGTGTCCAGATGGAAAAACTTACCCCGAGAATCAAAGATACTGCGTTGAGGCTGTGGGGGATATACCTGATACTGACTGTCATGGATGCTTTGTTGCTTTACGGGCTTGGCCTGTCGTTCTTTGATGCGATCAATCACGCTTTTTCCACGATTTCGACCGGTGGTTTTTCGACCAGGAACAGTTCTATGGGGGCGTTCGAGGCCGATTCAGCGGTGCTGTGGGTAACGACACTGTTCATGCTGCTCTCGGGCATCAACTTTCTGGCGCATCTCAAGCTCTTTTATCAAGATGTCAGTGGCTACAGAACAGAGGAAGTGCGCTGGTACTTTGGGAGTTTTTTTGCGCTTTCAATTGTGCTTTCAGCTGTGCATGTTTTTAGCAGCAGCGACGGGATCTATTACAGTATGACGCACGCTTTTTTCACGATAGCCTCTGTGATGACGACAACAGGATTCGCGACGCTCGATTATGCGCAGTGGGGGCATGCGGCGATTGCGCTGGTACTGATTGCCATGGTCGTCGGCGGCAATGCCGGATCGACGGCAGGCGGGGTCAAGGTGATCAGGTATGTTATTTTATTC
>JANTHE010000065.1 GCA_024762585.1 Sulfuricurvum sp.
TTTGTCTTCAGTGAGCGCAAACGCACTGAAGTTGTTGATGCAGGGAATGACTCTGTCGAGTACTTTATACAGATAGAGCTGGTACTGGGTCTGTTCTCCGGCGTTGTAACTGAAAAAGAGATCGAGCTCTTCCATGGCAGTTCCCTTGCAGAAGATGTGATTGTTTTCCGCATACGCATCGTTTAGGTCGAGCCCGGTAACACATTCAATACCCCGTTCGTTCAGATTGCGGACGATTTTACGTTCAATGACATCCCCACCGCCGTTTTGGTAAAGCCACATGCCTACGGTTCTTTTCATTATCCCCTCCTTGTATGAAGGTACCCTGTAGCTTTACTATACATCAAACTATGTATACATTGCTGCTGATAGTGATTAAGAAATGATCTTAGGCCCTTTATTGCGAAAAAATGACCAGTCCGCGACCAAACGGCACTTTTGCCGGTCGCGATAGCGCCCAGAGCACTTCATAGGCTGGAGGAATGCGCGGAAACCAGCCATCCCCGTCGGTAAAATAGAGCAGCATTGTCGTCATGGGGAGTTCCGCTTCGATGTAATCGAATACCGGGCGGTAGTCGGTACCGCCGCCGCCTTTGATGGGAAAATCCAGCTTTTCACCGCCTTGGAAAGTGTAGTGGCCGTGAATCCTCGCGTCAGCAATGATCAGTTCGATCCGCACCGAGGGAAAATTGGTCATGATGCTTTTGAACTCTTCGGTAAACGCGCCCAGCAGCGCATCGTTGATGGAGCCGGAGGTATCGACGGCCACGACGAGGCTGAGCGTATCGCTGGCCAGCGAGGGCAGGGCGATGCCACGGTAGATATGTTTTTTGTTCGGCGGCATGAACGCGTAGTTGTTGCGCATATGGCGGTTGACCGCGTTGTAAAGCTCGAACCGCCAGTCTACATCGGCCTTTTTGACCTTTTTGCCCAGACGTTCCATCCCCGAGGGCATTGCACTTTTGCGCTGCGCCACCTCCTGCGCGACCGAAGAGGCGTACTGCCACTCCGATTCGTTCTGGGCGTCGAGCTCCTCCTCGATATTGCCGAGGTTGGAAAAGGCGTCGTTGTCTTCACCGTCTTCAGCGTCTCCTGCTGCGCCCGGCATTCCTGGCGGGGGCGGAACGTCGTCTTCGCTCCCGAATGCGTCGTCCATATCGCCGTAAAAACTCTCTTTCAGGGCTTCATAGATCTCCTCGGCGTACATCCCCTCGAACTCCTCATTGTAGTTTGCACCACGGGGAATCTCCAGACCGTTTTTGTGCAGAAGGTTGTTGATGGCGTAGTCGGTGGCGAGCTGCCACAGCGTGCCTTTGCGCCCCAGCTGACGCTGCTGATGGGAGAGCACATGGTGCATGACGCAGTTGGTGAGAATGAACATAATCTCTTCGGTCGTTCGGCGTGCCATGAAGTCAGGATCGTATAAAAACCGTTTTCCGTTGCTGGCATACCCCTGCATACCCTCTTTTGGCTCCTCTTTGAGGCGAGAGGCGAGCATCCCGAAATAGGGGTGCTTCATGGTCAATTGGCTCTTGGCCTTTGTCAGTTGGGCATCGGTGGTCATTAGCGCAGCAGGTTGTTGAATTTGCGCATCCACAGCGTCCAGCTATCGACATGGTCGAGCTCGATGTCGCGTTCACGCAGGTCCTGGACGATCATGACGGCAAATTCGCCCGGCATCTTGAGCGTATAGGTAATGAGGTTATTCAGTTTTTTGGTGCTGGTATTCTGACCGACGCGCATGGCCAGCGCGGTGCTGAGCATATGCAGCGCCGTCGGCTCGTCGGGCACGGTGCTGACACTGCCGTCCATGATGCCGTCAAGATCCGGCAGTTCGCCAGCGACCACCCTGAAGCCCAGGAAGGCGGCGGCGAGCTCTTCGCCGATGGCTCCGGCGACCAGTGGCAACATCAGGTCGGGCTCCGGTTCGGACGCAATAATCTCGTTGACGTATTCCCAGGTGCGAGGGGTAGCAAACGCACGACCGTCATCACTGCCGCTGCCGAACGTAAAGAGCGCGTCGGGCCGGTACGCGATGAAGGCGATGACAGCCGGGTCGATCCCGGCACCGACGGCCCATCGTTTCCAGTCTTCGACGCTTGCTTCCATCTCCAGGTGTACAAAACGGTTGGCCAGCGGGGCCGCCATGCGGAACACTACGCCGCGGTCGCTTTCACGGTTACCCGCCGCGACAATGGCCCACCCCTCGGGCAGGGTATATTCACCGATTTTTCGATCGAGGATGAGTTGGTAGGCCGAGGCCTGTACCATGGGCGCGGCGGTGTTGAGCTCGTCGAGAAACAGGATGCCTTCGGGTTCGCTGCCATCGGGCAGGAACGACGCGGGCGCCCAGACGGCCTCGTTGTTGTCGGCATTGAAAAACGGAATACCGCGCAGGTCGGTCGGATCGAGCAGGGAGAGACGCAGGTCGATATAGGCGATCTTTTTCTCTTTGGCAATCTGGGAGACGATAGAGGATTTCCCGATCCCCGGAGGCCCCCATAAAAAGACGGGAACCTTACGGTCGCAGAGGTGAGTGAGAGAGCGTTTGGCGCTTTGAGGGGTCATGGATATCCTTAAAGAGTATACTGTGGGGACCATTGCAATTTTGATACGAACGAAAGAATTGAGGGTAAAATTAAATTAATTCCTAAAATAAGACAATTTTGTCGTCTTTTTATGTTTTTCGTATGATATATGCATATATGAAAGTGAAATTCGAGAACGTGAAATGTAATTGTGTCGGTAACACGTGAAACCGAAAGGATTCATAGAAAGGAAACACAATGTACGAATGCGACATAATCGAAATGGAAGACTTGAGTTTCAATCATCTTTTAAATCACTATGATGATTGTGAATACGAACAGATGCACTACAACGACGAATTTGACTGCATCGACATTATGGCGGAGTGCTGCGAAGAGATTCTCTGGAACTGAAACGGCATCCTACTCCATGCGGCAGCGCTCCCTTTCTCTCCTTCAACTGCTGCCCTATTTCATTCCATCCCTGACGTAACGTTTTAGCGTTTAAAAGCGACAAGGGCGCGCGAGGCTGCTGCTGAAGCAAACTTAGTGTTAACGTAGCCAAAGGGGCTTTGCTCCATTGGCGTATGATTAAAATATTGAAATTCCTGTTTTATTAGTAAAGAGTTCCAGGGCCTTGGTGCCCGCCAGCGAATTGCCCTGCGCGTTCAGTGCGGGCGACCAGACACAGACCCCCATGGTTTTGGGGATGACGGCGACAATCCCTCCGCCGACACCGCTTTTTCCCGGCAGTCCGACATGAAAGGCGAAATCGCCAGACGCATCGTAGTGGCCACAGGTCAGCATGACGGCATTGATGCGTTTGGCCTGCTGCGGGGTGATGAACTGTTGTTGTGAGATGGGGTCGGTGCCGTGGTTGGCGAGGTAGAGCATGGCCCGCGAGAGCGATTGGGCATTCATGACAATGGCGCAGTGTTCGAAATAGGTCTGTACGACATCGAGAATGTCGTTGTCGAGATTGCCGAAACTTTTCATGAGGTTTGCCAGTGCACGGTTGCGGTAGCCGTGAAGCATCTCCGACTCGGTCACCTCCTTGTCGCTCTCGATGGTGCCGTTGTCGGCGATCATACGGATAAACGCCAGTATCTCTTTCGACGCTTTCGCGGGAGAGCCGAAGTGTGAAATAAGCGCATCGGTGACATTGATGGCGCCGGCATTGATAAAGGGGTTTCGCGGTACGCCCTGTTCGTATTCCAACTGGACCAGTGAGTTAAATGGATTGCCTGAAGGTTCGCGTCCTACACGCTTATAGAGTTCGAAGCCATAGGCATCGAGTGCGAGCGTGAAGGTAAAGACTTTCGAGATACTCTGGATGGAAAAGGGGGTGTCGGCGACGCCGACACTGTACTGCGTTCCGTCAAACAGGGTCAGGGCCATGCCGAACTGCTGTGCATCGACTTCCGCCAGCGCGGGGATATAGTCGGCAACTTTTCCCTGTCCGATGTAGGGTTTGATCTCGGTCGCGATCTCTTCTAGGATAGCCTGGTAGTCCATCGTTCTCTCCCGTTAGTATACTTTAATTAGGGCATCTACAATGCTAATAAGTTAAGACGCCACAGGAGCAAAGCCTCTGTGGCTACGCTAACGCTAAGTTCGCTTCGGCAGCGGGCCCGCGCGCCCTTGGCGCTTTTTTAAATACACTTCTTAGCTTAATGGCATTGTAGGGCACCTCTATAAACCCTGAGATCCGTATAGGGTTTTTAGAGATGCCCTTAATATTGTAGCGAAGTCGAGTGATTTTTTCAGACGGGAATCATTCATGCAACAAGAACATCAAACCATTTGAATGCTAAGGGGTCCTTATGAAGATCGGCGTACCGACAGAGGTCAAGACGGAAGAGTACAGGGTGGCGGTGACGCCTTCGGGCGTGCGCGAACTGACAGCGCGAGCACATACGGTCTATGTGCAGCGCGGCGCCGGAAACGGCAGCGGGTTTGATGACAATCAGTACACCGCCGCCGGCGCGACACTGCTCGATGACGCCAAGGCGGTCTTTGATGCGGCCGATCTGATCGTAAAGGTCAAAGAACCGATTGCGCAGGAGTATCCGCTGTTCAAAGAGGGACAGACGCTCTTTACCTACCTGCACCTGGCCGCGGACGCTCCCCTGACACAGTTTTTGATTGAAAAAAAGATCAAGGCCTTTGCCTATGAGACACTGAGTGTGAATGGCCGCCTGCCGCTGCTCGAGCCCATGAGCGAGGTGGCGGGAAAGATGGCCTCCATCATGGGGTCTTACCATCTGGGTCGCTATCAGGGTGGTCGGGGAATTCTCGCCGGCGGCGTGGTAGGCACGGAGCGTGCCAATTATGTCATTCTCGGCGGCGGTGTGGCCGGTCTGGCGGCGGCACAGGTGGCAGCTGGTTTGGGGGCGAATGTGACGATTTTGGATATCAATCTGGCCAGACTTCATTACTTGGACGATGTGCTGCCTGCCAATGTCAGTACGCGTTACAGTACCGCGGACGCACTTGAATCGCTCCTGCCCTCTACGGATGTGATTGTCGGTACCGTACTGATTCCCGGGGCGAAAGCGCCCAAGCTTGTCACAAAGGCGATGCTCCCGGGTATGCAGGAGGGTAGCGTGTTGGTGGATGTCTCCATTGACCAGGGCGGCTGCTTCGAGAGTTCGCACGCGACGACGCACACCGACCCGACCTTTACCGTGGACGGCGTGGTGCACTACTGCGTGGCCAATATGCCCGGGGCTTATCCGCGCACTTCGACGATGGCGCTGACCAATGCAACGCTTCCGTATCTGCTCAAACTGGCGGAAACGGGTGCCGAAGGTGTTTTGGAGGCGATGCCGGTCATGCAAAGCGCGCTGAATACCTATGCGGGCAAGCTGACGAACCTCCCGGTGGCAGAAGCGCACGGGCTGGAGTACAGCCCGTTATAACATAATGGAGGCAATGGAGTCGGCTACAGCATCAGGGGTGATGCCGCGCTGCAGGTCGGAGGGCTGAAATTTTCCGGTGCGTACCAGAATGCCCTGCAGCCCTGCTTTCTGCGCTCCGCCGATATCGCTCTCGATGTCGTCGCCTATCATGACGGCACTGCCCGGTTCGATGCCCATCGAAGCGCAGGCCAGTGTATAAAAATCGGCGCTGGGCTTGCCGATGACCTTTGCCGTTTTCCCCGACGCGAACTCAAGGGCGCTGACAAACCCGCCCGCATCCATACTGAGCCGTCCGTCATGGTCTTTGAAATAGCGGTTTTTCGCCGCGGCGAGCAGTTCGCCGCCCTCCACCAGCGTTCGAAACGCCGCATTCATACGTGCATAAGTGAAGTTCTCCTGCGCATCACCGACCACGACGAACCGGCAGGGCTCGGACGGGAGATCGTCAAAAAAACGCTGTGCACTGTCTGTAAGCAAAAAGGTGGCCGTACTGCCGTGACGTTTTAGATACGCCTTGGTGACATCGAGCGCGGTCATGACCTCCGAGGGATCGATGTCGAAGCCCATCGCGGAGAGCTTCGCTACGACCTGCGCGCCCGTTTTTTGGGTGGTATTGGTAATGAAGCGCACCGGCCTGGAGGCTTTGAGCCGTGCGACCGCTTCCACGGCGCCGGGGTAGGGTGTCTCTCCTTCGTAGAGTACACCGCCGATGTCGCACAAAATACCGTTGATCGATGAGGTGTCCATACTCGCTCCTTGTGATACAACAGTATACAAAAAACAGAGGCTGAAGGTGAGTATGTTATGTGCGTTTTTTTCTCAGCACTCTTAGTATTCCGGGTGTCACGGCCAAATCAAGTGCGGTGAAATCGTCGGGATTTTTGATGGAGACATCCGCTCCGGCATCGACGAGCATCTTGACCATGGCCTCTTTGCCGCTGGATGCCGCGTACATCAGCGAGGTAACGCCATTGACGTTGGGGGTGTCGATCTCGATGCCCGCATCGATCAGCATCGCCACGACCTCGGGGTTTTCGCCGAAACAGGAGAGCCAGAGCGCGGTGTTGCCGTCGACGTTTTTTACATGGATGTCGGCTCCGGCATCGAGCAGGGCGCGCACCACTTCGGCGTTGCCTTCGCGCGCGGCTTTCATCAGCGCCGTATTGCCGTAGCTGCCCTGTGCATCGAGATGGTTCGCATCGTAATCGTTTGTTTCAAGCCATTGAAGGACGGTGTCATTCATTTTTTAAATCCTGTAAGGTGCAGTGTCTGTTTGGTCGCCCGGGCAATGATGCTCTGCTCGGGGCGAAAAAGGGCGTCCGATACCGTTTTTACGGCGCCGAAAATCTCATCGAATCCATGGTCGGGAAAGCCGCTTTGCAGCGCGATACGGTCCATGCTGATGCCACTGAGCGCTTCGGAATTGAACGCTTTGACATTTCCGGGGCCGATGGCGAGATAGAAAGATTCAAGCGCCTCGTGCGGTTGTACGGCGTCAAGAACGATCCCTTTTGCCTCAGCGTTTTTAAGTGCAGCCGTCATGGCCTCATCGAGATCGGACTCTTCGACAAACAGAGGTTTGTCCGCGATGGCTTCGCGCATTAGATCTTCAGGGACCGAAACACGGTAGCCGATACAGTTGGCATCCGCCGATTCGGCCAGTGTCGCAGGCGCTGCATAGAAAAAGGGCTCATGTTCTGCGCATACCGCTTTGGCCGATGCCAGTTGTGCTGCATCTTTGGGCTGCAGGAAAAACATCTGCACCATGGTGTCTTCTATAATTTCATCGATATCCTCGAGGGTCGCTTCGTCGATGTCGTTTACATTTACGTCAATAGTCATAGATAGTGAACACTCCTTATTGACGCTGCAATGCAATAATTATTCGATGAGGGTATCCATTGCGGCAATCTCATTGGGCGTCAATGCGATGTCGAAGACTTTCAGGTCGGCCTGCATATGCGCCTGTGACGTTGTGCCGTCGAGCGGTGTGATCCCTTTGGCGATGAGGTAGGCGTAAAAGATCTGCGGTGTCTCCATACCGCGCTGCATCGCCGCACGGATCACCGGTTCGCTTCCAAGCAGATGGGGATTCGCCGTCAGGCTCCAGAAACTCTGGTAGCGGATGGCGTTGGCGTCGCAAAAGGCACGCAGTTTTATATCATACCCCGCGTCGGCATAGAAGCGGTTTTGCAGCAGGGCAGGTTT
The DNA here is from genome assembly GCA_024762585.1 of Sulfuricurvum sp. Lineage (GTDB taxonomy): Bacteria > Campylobacterota > Campylobacteria > Campylobacterales > Sulfurimonadaceae > Thiomicrolovo. Next base: position 7,658 of record JANTHE010000065.1, read on the forward strand.
GATCTCGGCTTCGCCGTAGAGGCGCTCAAGCGTGCGCAGGTCGTAGCAGTTGCTGATGCCGAGCCGAAGCGCGCCGCCGGCGTTCGAGATGGCCTCCATCGCCCGCCACGCCGTCAGTGTTTTGGCGAAAGGGAAAAGCGGCGAGTGCAGTACCAGCGCGTCCACGTAGTCGGTTCGCAGATTGTGCTGTGATACCCTGAACGACTGCGCGACCTGGGATGACAGGTCGGCATCGCGATCGTAGGGTGTGTTTTCCGGGTCCTGACCATCAGGCGGGGTGAACTTGGTTTGCAGGTAAAGCGATTCGCGCGCGATGCCTTCGGCTGCAGCGCGTTCAAGCGCCTCTCCCACCCCTGCTTCATGGTAGTGGCGCGGCTGGCAGGCGGTGTCGATACCGCGAAACCCTTCGCGAAGCGCCTGTGCAACCAGTGCGGCGGTACGCTCTTTTTTCCAGGCGGTGCCATAGAGCAGCCGGGGCATTTCAGTCGTCATCTGTCACTCCTTTGAGAAACGGTGCCAATTGGGATCAATATTGATAATGTGGCGGTGGAATTTATCGAAAGCATATTCGTCGGTGAAAGCAGGTCCGAACAGAGGAACTCTCTGCGCGTTGGCATAAAAGTAGCACATTTCGCCCAGAAGAATCGCAGGCTCTTCACATCCATTTCATGGGCGCTGAGTTTCAGTTTTTTGTCAATCATTGATCCTGTCAATGCATCTGCTGTTCTTTAATGGAATAGCGCTGAACTATTTGCATCCGACCCTGCTTCCCGCGAATCACGTACATAGTTGGACGAAACACCGTGAAACTCGGGAAGCACGGCCCGATGCAATCGGGATGGGAGGCTTACTCCTCGATGACGCGTCCGCGAAAGTAGATTTTCGTATTGGGTTTCGAG
>JANTHE010000066.1 GCA_024762585.1 Sulfuricurvum sp.
GGTATTGTTCTTGCGCTTTATACCTACCGTTATTATACGCGATGGGTTGGACACTTGCAAGAAGGTATCATCGATACTGACAGAAAAATTTATCTACTGCTTGCTATTTTTGTTGCAATTATCGGGGCATTGCTGCTCGCTAGTATGATCATACTTTAAGGATTTATACATGGGCATGAAAAAAGCACTCAAGCAACAGCAAAATGAGATCAATGATTATGCTCTCTACAGTGCACTCTCTCGCAGAGAAAAAGACGCTCAAAATAAAAGTGTTTATGAATCGATTGCACTCGAAGAGAAAGGGCACTATCTGTTTTGGGAAAAGATTACCGGCAAAACAGTTGAACCGAACCATTTGCTTATCAAGTGGTATATTTTACTTACTATGCTCTTTGGGACATCTTTTGCACTGAAGCTGGCAGAAAAACGTGAAGGAGATGCCGAGGCTTTTTACAAATCACTTTTTGATACTTACCCTGAAGCCAAGGAGATCTATGCACAGGAGATGAAGCATGAGCGAGAACTCATCAATATGCTGCATGACAAAAAGCTGCTGTATGCAGGGGCGATTGTGCTTGGCATGAACGATGCTCTGGTTGAACTTACCGGAACCCTCAGCGGTATCGCACTGGCGTTTGACAAAAGTATGGTCGTGGGTGTAACGGGGGCCATCATGGGGATTGCCGCTTCGATGTCCATGGCGGGATCCTCTTATCTTGAAGCAAAAGAAAACCCTGATGAAGCAATAGCCCCTGCTGTCTATGCCGCTTATACCGGTGTCTCATATATTGCAACAACTTTTTTTCTTGTGCTGCCTTTTTTTATTTTTTCTTCCATTAACATATCACTTGCAAGTATGTTTGTCGCGGCATTTACAGCGATAGTGATATATAATTTTTATATATCTGTTGCCAAGGACCAATCTTTTTCACGGCGAACAGCACAAATGCTCTTGATTACATTCGGTGTTGCGCTTATCTCATTTGCCATAGGTTATGGTGTGCATCACTACCTAGGTATCCAAATTTAAAACAGAAGCGATAAGACTCTTGGAAGCAAACTGCTCGTCAGTTGATTGTTAATAAAACGGCGTCATAATACTTTAAGGAGGAAATGATGGTCGATTTTATACGTAAAACAACAGAATGGATACTGGAAAAAGAGGAGGCGATGGCCAAATCGTGCGCCGTGCCGATGAGCGAGATCGAATCGCAGCTGCAGCGGGTGCATGCACAGAAGGCGAAGCTGCAAAAAGATTATGACGACTCTATGGCGATGTTTAACGATATCGAAGCGAAGCTCGAGAAGATCAAGAGCATCGAGACGCTTCGTTGCCAGAAAAAGGAGTCATGATGGCAACGGTTACATCATACGGGGCGGCGGAAGTCGTCACCGGGTCGTGCCACCTGCTTGCCGTCGAGGGCGGTCCGAAGATTCTGGTTGACTGCGGGATGTTCCAGGGACGCGAAGAGGAGCGTAATTACGGACCGTTCGATTTCGATCCGTCCGAGGTCGATTACCTGCTGGTCACCCATGCGCACCTCGACCATGTCGGCCGTATTCCGAAACTGGTCAAAGAGGGGTTCGCCGGAAAAATCTACGCGACCTCGGCAACCAAAGACCTGGCGCGGGTCATTCTCGAAGACAGTGCCAAGATCATGAAAGAGGATTACGAGACGCATTACAAGAAAGCCCAGCGCCGCGGCAAGGAGCAGCAGGTGCGGCTGCCGCTGTACGAAGAGGCGGATGTGGAAGCGGCGTACACGCTGCAGTGGGGGCATCCGGAGTATGATGTCTCTTTCGAACTGTGCGAGGGAATCACGGTGACGTATCGGGATGCCGGGCATATTCTGGGTTCGGCGTTTATCGAACTGACCTATTCCGAACACGATGCGCCCCATACCATTGTCTTTTCCGGTGATATCGGCAACGACAACGATATGGTGCTGCCCAATCTGGAAAAGTGCGAAAAAGCCGATTATCTCTATGTGGAATCGACCTACGGCGACCGGAACCATCAGAACATGGACGACAGTGTCGCTGAATTCAAGCGGGTCGTCATCGATACGCTGCATAATTGGGGCAATGTGCTGATCCCGTCGTTCGCGGTCGAACGCACTCAGGAGATTCTTTGCCTGCTTAAAGAGATGCATGAACATAAAGAACTGCCCGAATGCAAGATCTTTCTTGACAGCCCCATGGCGACCCGGGCGACGGACGTCTACCGCAAGTATGCGGAAGATCTCAGTTTGGAATGTCAGCGTAACAAGGAAAAAGACGGCACGATTTTCGATTTCGAGGATCTGGTCTACACCCCGGACGTGGAGGCTTCCAAGGCAATCAACGAGGTCGATCGCCGCGCCATCATTATCGCCGGCAGCGGCATGTGTACGGGCGGACGGATATTGCATCACTTCAAACACCGCCTGTGGAACCCGAAAAACGCCGTACTGTTTGTCGGCTACCAGGCGGTGGGCACCTTGGGACGGCATATTGTCGACGGGGCGCGTTTTGTGAAAATCTACCATGAAGATATCCTCATCAAGGCGAGCATTCACACCATTAACGGGTTTTCGGCGCATGCGGATCAAAGTGCCATTGTCAAATGGGTGTCGCAGATGGAAGAGCTTAAAAAAGTGTTTTTGATTCACGGGGAAGAGGACAAGCAGGTCATCTTGCGCAGCGTGATGGACAACCAGCTTCATCAAAAGGCACATATCGTGGAGCCTGAAGAGGTGATTTACCTATAAAGGATTGGCAATGGCAAATATCAAGTGGTTCAGCGAGATCGGCATCGAAGACGTTCCCGAAGTCGGCGGCAAGAATGCGTCGCTGGGAGAGATGTATCAAAATCTGACGCAGGAGGGAGTGCGTGTCCCCAACGGCTTTGCGGTCACGTCCAGCGCCTACAGGTATGTGCTTGAGAGCAACCATGCCTGGGAAAAACTCCATGCGTTGCTCGATGGCCTCGATGTCAACGATGTCGATGCGCTCCAGCGTGCGGGGAAAGCCTGCCGGGAGATTGTGTACAACTGTACGCTTCCCGATGATCTGAGAGCAGAGATACTTTCCGCCTATGCGAAGCTCAAAAAAGAGTACGGCGAGCGTTTTTCACTCGCCGTCCGCTCTTCAGCCACCGCCGAAGATTCGCCGGAAGCCTCTTTTGCCGGACAAAATGACACTTATCTGCATATCTCCGGCGAAGACGAGTTGCTCGATGCCTACAAGCGCTGCCTGGCCTCTAATTTTACAGACCGTTCTATTCATTATAAATATGACAACGGTTTTGACTACTTGAAAGTTTATCTTTCTGTCGTTGTTATGAAAATGGTGCGCAGCGATATCGGTGCGAGCGGCGTGATGTTTTCACTCGATACGGAGACGGGTTTCAAAGATGTCGTCTTTATAAACGCAGCGCTGGGCCTTGGTGAAAATGTCGTACAGGGAACGATCAACCCTGATGCTTTTTACGTGCATAAGCCGACATACAGCAAAGGGTTCCGTACCGTGCTCAAACGTTCTCTTGGTTCAAAAGAGAAAAAGATGATCTTCACCGATACGATCAACCTCGACAATATCGCCGTAGAGTACACTAAAAACATTACGACGACGCCGGAAGAGCGAAGCCGTTTTTGTATCACAGATGAAGATGTGATGGTGCTTGCCGGCTATGCCGTCAAGGTAGAAAATCATTATTCACAAAAAGCGGGCTATCATAAACCTATGGACATGGAGTGGGCAAAAGACGGTTATGACGGAGAGCTTTACATGGTACAGGCCCGTCCTGAAACGGTACAGAGTCAGAAAAAAGGTAATGTTTTAGAGACTTATCATTTAAAGCAACAGGGTGAAGTTCTTGTAGTAGGTCAGGCTATCGGTGCAAAAATAGGTCAGGGAAAAGCACATTATATTGCCAGTGTCAAAGAGCTCGATACGTTCAAAGCGGGAGAGGTGCTCGTAGCCGATACGACCAATCCTGATTGGGAACCTATTATGAAAATCGCCTCGGCAATCATCACGAACAAAGGCGGCCGTACCTGTCATGCGGCGATTTTGAGTCGGGAGCTGGGTATTCCGGCCGTCGTGGGCTGTGACAATGCAACGGATGTGCTTAAAGATGCGGACAAGGTGACGGTAAGCTGTGCCGAGGGACAGGAAGGTCGTGTATATGAAGGGACTTTAGAATTTGAGATCATTAAAACAGATCTTTCCCATCTGCCAAAAACAAATACAGAGATCATGATGAACCTCGGTAACCCCGACCTTGCTTTTTCGCTTGCGTCACTTCCGGTTGACGGCATTGGACTGGCTAGAATGGAGTTCATTATCAATGAGTACATCAAAGCGCACCCTATGGCACTCAAGCATCCCGATAAAGTAGATGCCAAAACAAAAGCGGAGCTTGAAACGTTAACACGGGCCTATGCCAATATGGAAGATTTCTTTGTTAAAACGCTCTCAGAGGGTGTAGCTACCATTGCATCTTCGGTCTATCCAAAACCTTGTGTCGTGCGGATGAGCGATTTCAAATCGAACGAATACGCGACCCTGCTCGGAGGTGCTGCATTTGAGTTAAAAGAAGACAATCCGATGATAGGTTTTCGCGGTGCTTCAAGATATGCCCATCCGAACTACGAGGAGGGCTTTGCACTGGAATGCGCCGCCATGAAACGGGTACGCGACGAAATGGGGTTTGACAATGTCATACTGATGATTCCATTTTGCCGCCGAGTTGATGAAGGGCAGCGTGTGCTCGACACGATGGCGAAGTACGGTCTCAAGCAGGGTGAAAACGGGCTGAAAATCTATGTCATGTGTGAAATTCCGAACAACGTCATCCAGATCGACAATTTCAGTAAACTCTTCGACGGGTTCAGTATCGGCAGCAACGATCTCACGCAGTTGACTTTAGGTGTCGACCGCGACAGCGAAGTGGTCGCGTTCGATTACGACGAGCGTGACGAGGGGGTCAAGATGATGATCAAACTAGCCGTCGAGGGCTGTAAACGCAACAGTCGACACAGCGGTATCTGCGGTCAGGCGCCTTCGGATTATCCGGAGATGGCGGAATACCTCGTACGGCTGGGCATCGAGTCGATGAGTCTCAACCCGGACAGCGTGCTTAAAACCATCGAAAATATCGGCAAGCTTGAAAAAGAGCTGGGAAGGAGCGAATGATGAAAACTTTCCTGCCCGCGGACGTCCCCGCGGATAATGAAAAGCTGTTTTTGGAGCATTTCGAAAAGACGACGGGCGGCAGCGGCCGCCTGATGCTTTTTGCGGGGGATCAGAAGGTCGAACACCTCAACAACGATTTTCACGGCGAGGGCATCCCGGCCGAAGACAACGACCCCGAGCACCTTTTCAGGATCGCTTCGAAAGCCGATATCGGCGTCTTTGCAACACAGTTCGGTCTGATCACCCGTTACGGACGCGACTACAGCAACATTCCCTATCTCGTCAAGCTCAACGCCAAGACCAACCTGATCCCCTACAGCGAAAAAGACCCCTATTCGCAGCAGTGGCTGGAGTTCGAAGATGTTGTCCGCTTCCAAAAAAGCAGCGGCCTCGATATCCGCGGGGTAGGCTACACGGTCTATCTCGGCAGCGAACACGAACACGCCATGCTGCGCGAATCGGCACGGATCGTTCATGAAGCCCATTTGCATGGAATGATCGCGGTGCTGTGGATCTACCCCAAGGGCAATTTCGTTATGGACGAGCACGACGGACATTTGATTGCCGGTGCCGCCGGTGTCGGCGCGGCGCTGGGGGCAGATTTCGCCAAATTGAAAGTCCCTTACCGCGACGGAACATTCGACGCCATGGCGTTGACGGAAGTGACGACGGCCGCAGGCCGGACGGGTGTCTTGTGCGAAGGCGGAAGCAGGGTGGACGAGGAGGCTTTTCTGACCGAGCTGCATACGCAGATTCACGTCGGCGGCAGCCGCGGCAATGGTACGGGCCGCAATATCCACCAGCGACCGCTGGACGAGGCTGTGAAAATGGCCAATGCCATTTACGCCGTCACGGTGAAAGATGCTTCGATCGAAGAAGCGATGAAACTGCTGGGGTGACGGCGATGGGTATGGCGAAACTCATTTTGCTGCGCCACGGGCAGAGCGTCTACAACCGAGACAACCTCTTTACCGGCTGGACGGACGTCGCGCTGAGCGAACAAGGGGTGCAAGAGGCGAAAGCGGTGGGCCGGCTGCTCAAAGAGCAAGAGCTTTACCCGGAGATCTGCTTCACCTCGTGGCTGGAGCGTGCTATCCGTACGGCGCAGCTGGCACTGAGGGAGCTGGAGTGGGAGCATATCGACTGCCTCAAAAGCTGGAAGCTCAATGAACGCCATTACGGGACTTGGCAAGGGCGACACAAGGAGGAGGTCGAAAAGGAGATCGGTTATGACGTTTTCAGTGCGGTAAGGCGGGGCTACGCCACACCGCCTCCGCCCCTGCCAGACGGCGACCCGAGACTGCCGGAGTGTGACAAAAAGTTCGAAGCCATCGACGCCGCTCTGCTGCCGCGCAGCGAGTCATTGGCCGATACGCGGCTGCGCACCGTGCAGTATTACTTTGAATGGATCGTCCCGGAGCTTTCACGTGGCAAAACGGTTCTCGTCTCCGCACACGGCAATTCGCTGCGGGCACTGGTGATGCAGATCGAACAACTGGAAGCTGATGAAATTTCAGATGTCGAGATACCGACAGGAGAGCCCCTGGTCTACATATTCGATGAAACTATGAATATGCTGCAGAGCAGCCGTAAATCAACTGAAAAGGAGTAGCGTTTGCCAAAGCTGACTGCCCAAAGCGATCCATCGGCCAATATAGCTGTACCCGAACTGCCCGAACCGATCTCCGGTCTGGCCGATATCGCCCTCAATCTTTGGTGGACCTGGAACCCAAGGGCCAGAAATCTTTTCCATCTGCTTGAACCCTATTTATGGAAAGAGAGTGGACATAACCCCATTGCGATGCTGAAAAAAATGGATTCAGCTGCACTAAAAGCTGTGTGTGACAATTCAGAATTTATAGATGAGTACCGCTATGTGCGCACGCTGTTTGAAAGCTACATGGGCGAAGTCACCGAGCTTTCAAAGGAGGAGCCGCTTCCGGTTGCCTATTTTTGTGCTGAATACGGGCTGCACCATTCTGTGCCGATCTACTCCGGCGGTTTGGGGTTTCTCGCCGGGGATATTCTCAAGGAGGCCAGCGATATGGGCCTGCCGATGGTCGGCATCGGGTTTATGTATCCGCAGGGGTATGTGCGTCAGGTCATCGGAAGTGACGGCTGGCAAAACGGGACCAACGAACCGATTGATCGTGACTCCGCCCCGATCGAACGCGTTCTGGATGAACAAGGGGGGCATTTTACGATTCAGGTTCCCTTTATCGATCCGCCGGTGTATGCGGCGGTCTGGAAGATCAATGTCGGGCGCGTGACACTCTATCTGCTTGATACCGACATTGAGCAAAATAATCCATGGGACCGGCAAATCTCTTCGCACCTGTATGCGCCGGATATGCAGCAGCGGCTGCGGCAGCAGATCGTCCTTGGGATCGGAGGCTATCGCGTGCTCGAAGAGCTCGGTATCGAATACGCTATTTTGCATCTGAACGAAGGGCATCCTGCCTTCGCCCTGTTTGAACGTGTACGCAGTTTTATCGAAAACGAGGGGATCGCTTTGGATGAGGCGATTGCACGGGTGCGCAGGACATCCGTCTTTACAACGCATACGCCTTTGCAGGCGGCTACGGATGTGTACGGATTCGATATGATCAGTCAGTATTTCGGTGACTACTGGCAGCGGCTGGGTATGCAAAAAGAGACGTTCATGCAGTTTGGAGTCAATCCCGATCACCCCGAAGCCGGTTTCAATATGACCGTGCTGGGCCTAACGCTGTGCAATCAGCGCAACGGAGTCAGTAAAAAACACGGGGAAGTCAGCAACGGGATCTGGAAAAGCCTGTTTCCAACGCAAAATTCGGAAGCAATTCCCATAGATTATATTACGAACGGCGTGCATCTGTCGACATGGATGAGTGATGAGCTGTTGGAACTGCTTGATGCCGAACTGGGCGAAGATTGGCAGGAGATTCAGAACAATCCGGACCTGTGGCGTAAAGTCGGAAGGTTCGAAGACGAGACGATTTGGCGCATTCACCAGATGCACAAAGTACGTCTGCTCGAGTTTATTCGTGAACGGGTACGAAAAAAATGGGCGGACGAGGGGATCGATCCGCTCGTGGCGATGGCCGAGGGGGTCATGCTCGACCCCGAAGTGCTGACCATCGGTTTCGCCAGACGGATGACGGCCTACAAGCGGCCCGATCTGATCTTGCACGACCTGAATCGTCTGGAGAAGATTATCAACAACTACGCGCGGCCGGTGCAGATCATCCTCGCGGGCAAGGCGCATCCGGCGGACAATCCGGGA
>JANTHE010000067.1 GCA_024762585.1 Sulfuricurvum sp.
AAATACGAAGCGCTGATGCGCATCGGGGGCAGAGACGGCGAAATTCTGGAGCCGGCGTCGTTCATGACGGTTCTTAAAAGCATGTTCAACTACGCCGAAGCGACACGCACGATGCTCTACAAAAGTTTCACGGCGTTCGAAACGCGCGATGAGGCGCTCTCGGTCAACCTCTCTACTGTCGATCTTGAAGAGAAGGAGACCCTGGCCTATCTGGAGGGGTTGCTGCAGCGCTATCCCGGCGTCGCCTCGCGCCTGACCATCGAACTGCTCGAGACGGAAGCCGTGCAGAATTACGCTATTGTCTCCGAGTTTTTCCATCTGCTCAAGCACTATGGCGTCAAAACCGCCCTGGACGATTTCGGCGCCGGCTTCTCGAACTTTGCCTACCTCTTTAATCTCCCCATTGACTACGTCAAACTCGACGGCAGTATCGTCTCAAAGCTGGAACACCCCAAGATGCAGGATATGGCCGGCTCGATCGTACAGATGTGTCACAAAATGGGCATGACGGTCATCGCCGAATTTGTCAAAGATGAGGAGACGGTGCAAAAGGTGCAGGCCATCGGGGTCGATATGATGCAAGGCTATGCATTCGGTAAACCGGCACCGGAACTGTAAGGCACGAGGGTACCTCCTTCACATCCGTTTTTTCGTCTTCGACGTCGCTGTGGCTTCATAGGGGTTTTCGGGCCAGTAATGCTTTTTATATTTCCCCCTGAGCTCCTTGCGCACCTCGGCGTATCCGCTGTCCCAAAACGACACCAGATCCTGCGTCACCTGTACCGGCCGCTGTGCCGGTGAGAGCAGGTGAAGCATCAGCGGCACTTTCCCCTCCAGTACCGTCGGGGTATTCCGCTGTCCGAACATCTCCTGCAGCCGAACCGCGAGCACCGGTTGATTCGGGTCGCTGTAATCGATTCGGATCTTCGAGCCGCTGGGAACGGTGAGCGTTTCGGGCGCCAGTTCGTCGAGCTCCTTCAAGGCATCCCACCCTGCCCGGGCGGTGATGATGGCATGCATATCCAGCCGCTGCAGCCCTTTGAGGTCGCGAATATCTTCAAGAAAGGGTTGAAGCCACGCTTCGAGTGTTTCCAACAAAGTCGCATCGTCCATCGCCCTGAAACGTTCAGGCATATGGAGAGAGGCGAACGTCATCCGCTCTCGAAGAGAAAGACTCTTTTTATTCCATGGCAGCACCGCCAGCCCCCGTTGACGAATACCGTCCAGAAGGCCGAGCATCACCTCATGAGACGAAGGGGCATCGATGCGGCTTTTAGCAAGCACCACCGCGCCAATGCGCCGGACACGCTGCGCTTCCACCCGTCCCGCATCGTCGTTCCATGCCACATCGCTCGCGCTTTCGATCCTGTCGGCGAACCACCCCTCAATGCTTTCGAGATTCAGCGGAGCGGCATGAAAGAGCCGCATAGCGCTGCCCACTCCCCCGGCCTCCGCGACAGCGAGGTACTCCGCTCCGACGAATAGGGCGTCATCCCCCAGCGTGACCCCCTTGCCGTTGGCCATGATGAACTGCACCGACCCCGCGCCGCGCCGTTTGGCGATGCGATCGGGATAGGCGAGTGCGACCAGCACACCCGCGTGCTGCGTCTGCACCCGGTTCCTCGGTTTTATTCCAAGACGTCTGCATAGGGTGTTGACCGTCTGGCGCAAGCCGCCGGCTCTCCCGTCACGCAGCATTGCAAAAAGCTGTTCGACCCCCTCACGGAGGTCGGTCGAACGGATGCCGCTGTTTTCTTGCAGAAGTGTCGCGATGAGCACGGCTTCATACCCCAACCCTTCCGTTTTAGCGCGCAGTAGCATATGCGCCAGCCGCGGATGCATCCCCAGCTGCAATGCCGCTTCGCCCTGTTCGGTAATGCCGCCGTCCGCCGTGATCATATTAAGTGATATAAGAAGTGCCCGTGCTTCGGTTTCGGCATGCTCCGGCGGACGGTCCGCCCACTGAAGCTCACCCGAAGAAGCGCCCCATTTCGAAAGTTCCAGCAGTACGGATGCAAGGTCGCTTCGCACAATCTCTGCTCTGGCATGAGGCACCAATGCGCTGTTTTTATGCCAGAGGCGGTAGCAGACGCCGCTTTGTGTCCGTCCGGCACGTCCCGCGCGCTGGACGGCGGAGTCTTGCGTAATACGCTGTGTCCGCATCCGGTTCATCCCCGAATCAGCGTCATAGTGTACGGCCCGCTCCAGCCCGCTGTCTACGACAATGCGCACGCCCTCGATGGTCAGGGAGGTTTCTGCGATATTGGTGGCGAGTACGATTTTCCGCACTCCCTCCGGTGCCGGAGCGATGGCCTGCTGCTGCGCCGATTGTGAAAGGTCGCCGTACAGCGGTGCGATGATGCACTCTGGTCCTGTCGAACCGCGCAAGCGCGCTTCGACCGCCCTGATCTCTCGAACACCCGGCAAAAATACAAGCACGCTCCCCCGCTCCGCCTTCAATGCCGTCAGAATGGTATCGGCGGCAAGCGCTGCCACCGATCGTGCATCGGGCAGCTTTTTCCCAATAGCAAGGTAATGGTGCGTCACCGGGAAACTGCGCCCTTCGGAAGCGATCACGGGTGCTTCGGGCATAACGCTTTTAATGGCATCCGCATTCAGTGTCGCCGACATCACGATGAGTTTCAGGTCATCGCGCAGCAGCTGCTGCGACTGCAGGGCCAGCGCCAGTCCCAGGTCGGCATGGAGGGAGCGCTCATGAAACTCGTCGAAGATCAGGAGCCCGACCGCTTCAAGTGCCGGATCGCTTTGCAGCATACGCGTCAGAACGCCCTCGGTAACGACTTCGATCCGGGTAGCGTCGGAAACGTTTGTTTCCTGCCGTATCCGGTAACCGACCCGCTCACCCACGTGCTCGCCGAGCAGATCGGCCATCCGGTTCGCCGCGTTTATCGCCGCCAGGCGCCTTGGTTCCAGCATCACGATTTTTTTGCCTCTCAGCCACGAAGCTTCCATCAGCGCCAGCGGAACCATCGTTGTCTTTCCGGCACCCGGAGGGGCTTGCAAAATGAGTTGATTATATTGGTCTATCGCCGCTTGGAGTTCGGTCAGAACAGCATGGATAGGAAGTTTTGCGGCCATGATAGGAGTACGTGAATGAAAAAGAGGGGAGTGCAAAGCCCCCGCGCTCTTTACGCCTTACAAAGCGGCGCGAACTTGCGATGGCGAGCCGCCAACGCGATGACGATGAAGACGACGGCGTAGGTGATCGGAACGAAATCCGGGATGGGGACCGGATCGCCCTTGGCGTAGGAGTGCATGCCCGCCAGGTAGTAGTTGACGCCGAAATAGGTCATCAGCACCGAGGTGAAGGCCAGCAAAGAGATGACGCTGTAGAGATAAGGTGTATAGATCGCCTTAATAAAGCGCAGGTGAATGACGACCGCATAGACAAGAATCGTCACCAGTGCCCACGTCTCTTTTGGGTCCCAGCCCCAGTAGCGGCCCCAGCTCTCGTTGGCCCAGACGCCGCCGAGAAAGTTGCCCACCGTCAGCAGCGCCAGTCCGACCATCAGGCTCATTTCGTTGATGGCGTTGAGCTCCTTGATAGAGAGTGAAATGCTCTGCGCGCGTTTGCCGCTGTTGAACATGAACAGTATCAGCGTAATGAAGCCCAGCAGCGCCCCCAGCCCCAGGAAGCCGTAGCTGGCCGTAATCATCGAGACGTGAATGCTCAGCCAGTACGACTGCAGTACCGGTACCAGGTTCGTCACCTGCGGGTCCATCCAGTTGAGGTGCGCGACAAAGAGGATGAGCCCCGCCAGAATGGAGGTCGCCGCCAATGTAATCGGCGAGTTGCGGCTGAAGATAAAGCCCGCCAGCACCGATGCCCAGCCGATGTAGATCATCGATTCGTACCCGTTTGACCACGGGGCGTGCCCCGAGATATACCAGCGAATCGCAAGGCCTATTGTGTGCGCAATGAAAAAGAGCACCAGTAGTCCGTACGCACTTTTTGAGAACAACCCAAGCTTGATGCGAGGATTGATAATGTGCGCAAACGCGAAGATCAGCAGAATAAAGCCCACCAGGAAATACAGAGGCCAGAGGCGCTCGAAGATATTGGCGTGGTTGTACCAGATCTCGAGCTTGATCTTGTTTTCATCCGGGTAGACCGAGGCCCCCGCCTTTTTCTGATGTTCGCTGATGCTGCCGAGCGCCTTGTCCGCCTTGCTCCAGTCTCCGGATTTAAGGGCATCGTCGATCGCGCTGAAATACTGCACGGCGAGGTAGCGCACCACCATGCTCTCTTGCGGGGAAAAGCTGTTGATCGCGTCGATGGTCGCCACCCATTTATGATTGGCATCGCTGACATCGGGCCACATGCGCAGCAGTGCGCCGGTATAGACCATATACGCCACATTCACGCGCTCATCGACTTTCAAGACCGCCTTGTCGAATTTATTGCGTTTGCCCGCCGGTTTGCGGATGGCTTCATTGACATAACTGTTAAGCTTGTAGCCCGCCATCGCTTCGGGCGACTCGAAGAACTGGTTGAATGCCGCCGTTTTCTCCTCTTCGCCGTTGCCGATGATCTTGTTCACCTCTTTGTGCGAGGTACGGATCATTTTGATGTCGCGCCACGCTTCGGGTTCGAGCATCATGCTCAGCAGCACCTGATTGGGCGTCAGGCCCAAAATGGAATCGCCGCGATTGATCTTATGCAGCACTTCCGTACTCAGCGTATCGATCGGCTTCATCCGTCCGCCGTTATCTTGAATGATCAGCTTTGCAAAACGGTCGGCATGCGTTTTGTCGAACGACGTAATCGTTTTGATCATCGGGTTGGTCTCTGCTGCGAGCGGCTGCTGAAGCATTGCGGCCATCAGCATCGCGGCCACCACGGCTGCCAGTTTCTCTTTCTCCTGCGCCGCCCGTTTGGCGATGTTGCCCAGCTGTCGGAACCGCCCGCCTTTTACAAACAGAACGCCGAACAGGCCAATGGCCAGCATCAGGTACCCAATGTAGGTTGGCAGCGTCCCCGGATCGTGGTTGACGGAGAGGACAGTGCCTTTTTCATCCCGGTCGTATGAGGACTGGAAAAAACGGTAGTTCCGGTGATCGAGCACATGGTTCATGTAGATGCGGAACGGCTGCTCGATTCCCTGCTCTTGATCGATGAGCACCACTTCACTGGCATATGACATCGGCGATTGCGATCCGGGATAACGGTCGAGCTGGAAATCGACCAGCTTGATCGCAAACGGCAGTTTGATCAGCTCCGCACCGTAGCTGACCGACATCGGAATACCCGAGAGCGTCACCGGTACCGGTACCCCTACCGCCCCGGACTGCCCCATCACGACGACCTCCTTCGTCTCCTTGCCGTCGCTGAGCTGCAGCTTCAGCGCATCCTGACCGCTGCTGCGCATCATCGGGCCGCCTTTTTTCGCCTCCTGCGATGACAACACCTTCTTGCCCTTGGCGAAGAAACTGCGGATAACGAAGTTCGCGCCGTCGGAAGTTGTAAGCAGTTCACGCACGGGAGCATCTTCTCCCATCGAAGGCGCGTAGGATCCGTTGCTCTGATCGGCCATTTTCAGGTATGTGAGCGCAAATCCGTGCGCCATTTTAAGCGTATCGCCGTCCATATACAGCCGTACCACAGGCTTGCCGTCATGTACCGGTTTGTTCGAGTCGAAATCGATGATGAGCTTCTCATTCTCATACTGCTCTCCGAGTGCCAGCTGCACCTGCTCCGGCGCGCCGCCCCCGGTAATCATCATGTTGGCGATCGGCTTGCCGTTTGCATCGGGTTCGATGGTGTAGACGGCATCGGGGATGTATTCCAGCAGGCGGACGCTGACGCTTTTACCGTCCATCTTGAATGCGGAATCAATCGTATTGCCGCCCTTTTTGGAAAGATACAGCGGCAGTTTGAACTCGCCGACGCCGTCTTGCTCATCATAAACGACTTTCAGATAGGGGGTCGAACTGGTAATCTTGTCTTCGACCTGCCCTTCACGGATATGCATCATCCCCTCATAACCGACATAGCGCGTAATCGCCGCACCGATCAAAATGACCAGAAAAGCGGCATGAAACAGAAGCACCAGGCCCTTGCCTTTCTTCCACATTTTGAAGTGCACGATATTATATGTCAGGTTAATTGCCAGCAATCCAAGCAGCACTTCAAACCAGCGCGCATTATAGATCAGCGCCTTGGCTGTCGGCGTGCCGTAATCGTTTTCGACAAAAGTCGCATAGCCGATGGAAACGGCAAAAATCAGCATCAGCACCGCCATCGTCTTCATGGATCCTATCAGCGACAGGAACTGTTTCATCTCTTCTCCTCGTAACGAAGCGCTGCGGCTCCCAAAGTGCGTAATTGTAGTCTTTTTCGGTTAATCATCGCTTTCGTCAGAGCGCATGAAAGCAATAAGGTCAACTTATGGGCACCTCTAAAAACCCTGTGCGGTCTCAGCGTTACAGAGAATGTCACAATCAAGGCGACGCTTTGAAAGCTTGGCCGTAGCCAAGTCGAAAAGCGGCAACGCAGAGTGTGGCTTTCTCTGTAACGCCCTTCGGGAGAGCTTTTGAGGCACGATCTTTCCTCCATTTTCATCTTGACTTAGCTTTAGCTAGGCCTGCGCTGAAAACATAGAAAATCTCATGCCTCAAAAGCCCTCTGAGATCCGTACAGGGTTTTTAGAGGTGCCCTTATTTCAGCTCACCCCAGTGATTCCCGATGTTCAGTGAGGCTTTAAGCGGGATATGCAGGCGGTAGACCTCTTCCATCATCTTCTGAAAACGCGCACCCAGCGCTTCGGCCTGTGCTGCATCCGCTTCGAATATCAGCTCATCGTGAATCTGAAGCAGCATGGTAGCATCAAGCTGTTCCGTTTTTATCACATTTTCGATTTCATTCATCGCCAGTTTGATCAGGTCGGCGGCGCTTCCCTGAAAGACGGTATTGACCGATTCGCGTTCATACGCCGCCTTCATCATCGGCGTCGCCTTGGCGTAATCAAAATAGCGCCGCCGCCCCAGCAGTGTCTCTACAAACCCCTGCTCCTTGGAACCTTCTACTATAGAGGCGAAATACGCCTTGACCGTCGGAAAAGTCTCGAAATAGCGCGTGATGATCTCCCGCGCCTCTTTGGTCGTGATACCGAGCGTATCGGAAAGACGCTTCTGCCCCATGCCGTAGAGCAGCCCGAAGTTCACGGTCTTGGCAACGGCACGCTTCTTCGGCGCCTCTTCCTCGCCAAACAGCGCAATGGCCGTCTGCAGGTGAATGTCGCGATCTTGCGCAAACGCGTCGACCAATGTAGGGTCTTCGCTGAAATGCGCCAGCAGCCGCAGTTCGATCTGCGAGTAGTCGATGCCGATCAGTTTTTTGCCCGGTCCGGCCACAAACGCTTCGCGGATGCGTGCGCCCAGCGGCGTACGGGTCGGGATGTTCTGCAGGTTGGGGTTTTTGGAGCTGAGCCTCCCCGTTGCCGTTCCCGTCTGCACATACGACGTATGAATCCGTCCGTTTGCGCTCTCGAGTGAGAGCTGCAGCAACGGGTCGAGATAGGTGGACTGCAGCTTGTGCAGCTCACGGTACTCCAGCAGCTTTTCGATGACAGGATGCTCTTCTTTGAGGGCATTGAGCACCTTCTCGTCAGTAGAATAGCCCGTTTTCGTCTTTTTGATCACCGGAAGCCCGAGCTTGTCGAACAACACTTCTCCAAGCTGCTTGGTGGAGTTGATGTTGAACTCGCTGCCGCTGAGTTCATAGATAGAGGCCGTCAGTTCGGCGAGCCGATCTTTGGCCTCATTCAAAAACGTCTCCAAAACATCGGTATCGACCCGGATGCCGGCCTCCTCCATCTCGGTCAGTGTCAGCGAAAACGGGAATTCGACCTTTTCCGCTTCATCGAGCAGATGGATGCTCTGCGCACTGAGCAGTTTAATGAAGATACCGTGCAGCCTGAAGGTCGCCCAGGCATCTTCGGCCGCGTAGCCGCAGGCATCGGCCAGATCGACTCCGGAGAAATCCTCGCCCTTCTTGACCGTCTCTTTGAAACTCACCATAGTATGTTTGAGGTGCAGCGCCGCCAGTTTGTCCAGCGAGAGGGCGCTTTCGGGATTGAAGAGCCAGGCGAGAATCATTGTATCGGCATAGAGTGAGAGCGGAATTTCTGGGGCGTACTGCCCGACGAAATGCAGATCGAACTTGAGGTTATGGCCGACGACGTGCGCCGAAAAGATCTTCTGCAGGGCCGCCGTTGCCGCAGCTTTTCCGACCTGCTCCGGCACGCCGAGGTAACTGTGCGCGACCGGAACGTAATAGGCTTCGTCGGCGTTGAGGCAGAAGCTGAATCCGACCAGAATGTCTTTGAGATAATCCAGCCCCGTCGTCTCCGTATCGAACGCGACCAGCGTCTGCGGTGTGATTTCGTC
>JANTHE010000068.1 GCA_024762585.1 Sulfuricurvum sp.
TCATTGCAGAAAAGATATAATGCAGTTACACTTCTGCAGAAGGAATTCCATGGCACTCAAAGTCGTTATTTCGCACATCACTCATTACAAATATGATCGTTACATCTCGCTGTCGCCGCACATTATACGCCTGCGCCCGGCACCGCACAGCCGGACACCGATCGAATCCTATTCGCTCAAGATTACTCCTAAAGAGCACTTTCTTAACTGGCAGCAGGATCCTTTCGGCAACTATCTGGCGCGGCTGGTCTTTCCCGAAAAGGTCAAAGAGCTCAAGATCGAAGTCGAGATCATTGCCGATCTTATTACGATCAACCCTTTCGATTTCTTTGTGGATGAAAGGGCAAAGAACTTCCCGTTCAAGTACGGCAAAGAGCTGAAAAAGGAGCTGCAGCCTTATCTCGAAGTCGAAGAAAAGGGGAAGAAACTCAAAAAATTCATCAAAGGGCTCGATCTAAAAAAGAGGCCTATTAATGATTTTCTCGTTTACCTCAACACCGAGATTAACAAATATCTTGATTACACCATTCGTCTCGATCCGGGGGTGCAGACGTGTGAAGTGACCCTGGGCAACAAGCTTGGCAGCTGCCGCGATTATGCCTGGCTTTTTGTACAGGTACTGCGCCATCTGGGGCTTGCGGCGCGTTTCGTCTCGGGCTATCTCGTTCAGCTTAAAGCGGATGTAGAATCCCTGGATGGTCCAAGCGGGCCGGAAGAGGATTTTACCGATTTGCACGCCTGGACGGAGGTCTATATTCCGGGTGCGGGCTGGATCGGCCTGGATGCCACCAGTGGTCTTTTCGCGGGCGAAGGTCATATCCCGCTGGCCTGTACGCCGCATTATGACAGCGCCCACGCCATTGAAGGCCTCAGCGATCCTTGCGAAACGGAGTTCGAATACTCTAATACCGTTACCCGTATATTCGAATCTCCACGGGTGACACGTCCGTACCGTGAAGACCAGTGGGAGGCAATCTACAACCTCGGCTTCGAAGTGGACAAGGAGCTGGAGGCCAATGATGTACGCCTCTCTATGGGCGGCGAACCGACATTCGTTTCGATCGACGATATGGAATCGGACGAGTGGAACACGAAAGCCGACGGACCGCACAAGCGTGAGCTCGCCGACAAGCTCGCCCACAAACTTCTGGGGTCGTTCACAAGCGGCGGAATGTTGCATTATGCCCAGGGCAAATGGTATCCCGGCGAACCGATTCCACGCTGGCAGAAATCGATCATTTGGCGCAAGGACGGCAAAAAGATCTGGAAAGATCCGACACTGTTCGCAGATATGAACGCCCAGTACGACTACACGGACGAAGATGCCGAAAAGTTCATCCGTATGCTCGCAAAGACGCTCGAACTCAGTGAGGACTATGTTATCAACGCCTACGAAGACCCGCTTCACTACATCATGAAAGAGGCGGAACTTCCGGTAGATATCGATCCGCTCGACTGCGACCTGGAAGATGGGCTGGAGCGCCGCACGCTTGCGAAGGTGCTCTCTCACGGGTTGAAGAACCCCGTAGGCTTTGTGTTACCATTGAATTACGGTACGACGCGCTGGCTGAGTTCGCAGTGGGCATTCAAGCGTGAACATCTCTTTTTGATTCCCGGTAATTCACCGATCGGATTGCGTCTGCCGATGGAATCGCTGGCGGAGCACCCGGCGAACGAGGTGGCACAGCATTTCGAACCGGACCTCTTTGCCGATGCCCCGAAATTAAAAGGCTTCATCAAAAAAGCGCAGTCCCGCCGCAAGAAAATGGAGAAGAAAACCATTGCTCCGGATGCGTCGGGCATTTTTGTTCGCACAGCGCTCGACGTCGAAGTCCGCGACGGAAAACTCTTTATTTTTCTGCCGCCACTTAACCATACCGAAGCGTTTCTCGACCTGATCGCCTCGATCGAGGCCGTGGCCAAAAAGCTCAAAGTGAAAGTTGTGCTCGAAGGGTATGAGCCGGCGCACGACCTGCGGCTCGATGTCATCAAAGTCACACCGGATCCGGGGGTCATTGAGGTCAATATTCAGCCGGCTACGTCATGGAAAGATCTCAGCGACAATCTGCTGACACTCTATAAGGATGCGCACCTGACACGTCTGGGGACCGAGAAGTTCATGCTTGACGGCAAACATACCGGTACCGGCGGAGGGAACCATGTGACCATCGGTGCGCTCAAGCCTTCTGACAGTCCGCTGCTGCGCAGACCGGAACTGCTGCGCAGCCTGATCACTTTCTGGCAGCACCATCCGGGGCTCTCCTATCTTTTTTCCGGTACCTTCATCGGGCCGACGTCCCAGGCGCCGCGGGTGGACGAAGGCCGGCTGGAAAATCTCTATGAGCTCGAGATCGCCTTTTCGCAGATTCCCGAAGACGGCGAAGTGCCGTTTTGGCTAACGGATCGCCTTTTCCGTCACATGCTCACTGACATAACCGGCAACACGCACCGTTCTGAATTCTGTATCGACAAGCTCTATTCGCCCGATTCGAGCAGCGGACGACTCGGTATTCTGGAGCTGCGTGCGTTCGATATGCCGCCGCACCCGCAGATGGCACTGCTGCAGATGCTGCTGGTACGTACACTTGTTTCACTGTTTTGGCGTAAACCCTATAAGCACAAACTGGTACGCTGGGGTACGCAACTGCACGATCAGTTCTTGCTCGAACACTATGTCCGCGAGGATATCCGGGATATTGTCGAGTTCCTTAACAACGAAGGGTACACCTTCGAACTGGACTGGTTCGACCCCTTCTTCGAGTTCCGCTTTCCACTGTACGGCATGGCGACGGTGGAGAATTTTCACCTCGAGCTTCGCGCCGCGATCGAGCCGTGGCATGTTCTTGGCGAAGAGAGCAGTTCGCAGGGGACGTCGCGCTATGTCGACTCTTCGCTTGAACGTGTTCAGGTCAAGGTCAACCATTTCGTACCGGAACGCTATGTACTGACCTGTAACTCTGTCGTCGTACCGCTCAGTCCGACCGGTATCGAAGGCGAATTTGTCGCCGGTATCAAATACAAGGCGTGGCAGCCGTGGTCGGCGCTGCATCCGACGATCGGCGTCGATACGCCGTTGGTATTCGATGTCGTTGACAAGTGGAACCAGCGATCCATCGGGGGGATGACCTATCATGTTTCCCATCCGGGCGGACGCAGCTACGATACCTATCCGGTCAACAGTCTTGAAGCCGAATCGCGCCGCATTAACCGTTTTTGGGATTTCAACCATTCGCAGGGCGAAGTCGAGTATGTCTCTTCGGCGGTCGTGCAGCAAAGCCTGGTCGACGTCAACGGCGCCAAACGCGCGGTGGTGAGCAAAGAGCAAAAGCAGGAGAAGAAACGCTTCTTCTTCCAGCAGGTCGCACCAAGCCTCGAATACCCCAATACGCTTGACCTTCGTCGGAAGTGGGCCAAGCAGTAAATGGGGATCTTCGATCGTTACTTTTCCGAATACTCCTTTGATGAAATGGTGGATGGTAACGCACGCTGCCGACCGCATTGGCAGGCAATCTGTGAGCGAATAGAAGCCGTAGGTATCGACGCACTCAAGGCCCACCAGGCGGAGATTGACTGGAGCCTGGAAGAGAACGGCGTGACCTATAACGTTTATGACGCTCCGGGCGGAAACACCAAGCGCCGATGGACACTTGACCCCATCCCCTTTGTTGTGACGCAAAGTGAGTGGGACGATGTCGCTAAGGGCATAAAGCAGCGGGCAAAGATCTATGATCTCATGTTTCGCGACCTCTACGGCGATCAGATGCTGATGCGGCAGGGTATCTTACCGGCAGAAGTCGTTTTTTCCCACAAAGGCTATGCGCCGGAAGTATTCGACTTTGCGGGTAAAAAGAATTTTGAACTTTTTTTTTATGCCACAGACATCGCGCGGGGACCTGACGGGAAGTTCTGGGTCGTCAACGACCGGGTTCAGGCACCTTCAGGCCTGGGGTATGCCATCGAGAACCGTCTAAGCATGAATCTTGTCGCCAAATCGCTCTATCCCGGGGTGAATACCCGCAGGCTGGCCCGTTTCGTCGAGGAGATGAAAGGGCTCATCGACCGCCTGGCCGGGGGTGATCGTGCGAAAGCAGCGCTGCTCACACCCGGTCCTTTCAATGAAACCTATTTTGAGCATGCTTATCTCAGCTCTCTGCTCGATATCAGCCTGGTGCAGGGTGACGATCTTTTAGTTAAAGACGGTACACTCTGGCTGAAAAATCTCAGTGGCCTTACACAGATCGATACCCTGCTGCGGCGGGTCGACGACCGCTATTGCGATCCCCTGGAGCTGCGCAGCGATTCGCATCTTGGGGTGGCAGGTCTGCTGGATGTCGCCCGCCGTGAGCATCTTTCGATGATCAATCCCATTGGCAGCGGCCTGCTTGAAAACCCGGCGCTCAACCCGTTTATGGAAAGCATTGCACACTTTTTTCTCGATGAGGAGCTGCTGCTGCCGCAGATCGCTACTTGGTGGTGCGGACAGCCGAACGAACTGGAATACGTGCTCGAGCACATGGATTCGCTGATTATCAAACCGATCAACCGCGGGAACGCTTCTGAAATCTATTCGGGAAGGAAGATGAATGAACAGGCGCGCAAGACGCTGCGAAAACAGATGATCGCTACGCCGTATGCCTTTGTAGCGCAGGAGGAGATCGGGTTCTCAACCGTACCGTCATTCACCGGTGAGACAATCGAACCGCGCAACGCCGTGATTCGCGCCTTTTCGTTCAAACGTGACAGCAGTTACTGGGTCATGAACGGGGGACTGGTGCGTGTTTCTACTCAAAAAGATGCGTTTCTGGTCTCTTCGCAAAAGGGCGGAACCAGCAAGGACTTGTGGATTGTCGGCGATGACATGGAACGTCCGCCGATCGATCCGTTCAAACAGGTGCCCTGCGACATCGCCTCGATCGACAAGGTTCCGACGCGTCGCGCGGAAAATCTGTATTGGCTGGGACGCTATCTTTGTCGTGCCATTATGACAACCCGCCTTATCCGTTACACGCTCAAAGGTCAGATCAACACCTACAGGGAAGATACGGCGGCATCGGATATTCCTAGGCATCAACTGCTTTGGGCGATCACGCATATGACGATGACTTATCCCGGTTTTCTGGACGAGAAGAACAAAACCGTGATGAAATATCCGATGAAAGAGATATCGTCGCTGCTCAAAGATCAGAGCAGGCCGGGTTCGCTCGCGTACACGATCACTATGCTTTCAGGTGTCAACCTCAACATCAGAAACCTTCTGGGCATCGAGGCATGGAAACTGTTTGACAAGCTGCAAGAGGAGTGGCAGGCATTTTCCGGTACCGGTACGATGCAAAACCGCAGTATCGTCAACCGTATGGATCAGCTGCACGTTCGCCTGCTGGCGTTTAAAGAGCTGCTCGAAGAGAGCGTCTTCCGTGAACAGGGGCTGGTCATTTATGAGATCGGATTCCGGATCGAAAGTGCCCTGCTGCTTATTTCCAAGGCGCGTTCGCTGATCTGCCTGCGGCATGAGAAAGCGGTCGAATATGAATTGCTTGAAGCACTGCTCAATTCCTGCGAGAGTTTCAATGCTTACCGGGCCTGCTACCACAGTGCCCTGCAACAGGAGAATGTCGTGGCGTTCATGCTGCTCAATCCGCAGTTTCCAAAGTCGCTGATGTACCAGACACACAAGCTGCTCGAAGATCTTAAAGCACTTCCCAAAGCAAAAGCCAAGATGGCGGAATATGAGTCCCCACTCTTCCTGGCCTACACCAGGCTCAAGTCTGTAACGGCCGATGCATTGACACGAACAGATGAAACAGGGAGTGTTTACAGTGAACTTGAAGCATTGCTGGCTGAGTTGTCCGATCTTTATCTGAAGGCATCGGACGAGTTCACCAAAACCTATTTTTCCCATTACGATGAGTAAGTATGATTTACACTATCTTTCATGAAACCATTTTTCATTATCAGGGCACCGTGACGTTCAGTCATAACATCGCCCGTCTCAAACCCAAAGAGGGGGTGGAACAGTCACTGCTGGATTTCCGGTTGGATGTTGAGCCGAATGCATCCGAAATCCATGTATTCGAGGATATGTTCGGTAACAGCAACCACCATCTTCTTCTGCGCGAACCTCACA
The DNA here is from genome assembly GCA_024762585.1 of Sulfuricurvum sp. Taxonomy (GTDB): domain Bacteria; phylum Campylobacterota; class Campylobacteria; order Campylobacterales; family Sulfurimonadaceae; genus Thiomicrolovo. Next base: position 6,125 of record JANTHE010000068.1, read on the forward strand.
CGGAACTCAAAGTCACGGGGCGTTCGAAAGTGCGTCGGAACATCGATCAGATCGCCGCAGCCGTGGCGCATCTGCGCAGCACGCCTATGGACTATGCAGAAGCGCTGCAGCGGCTTTCGGGTTTTCATCCCAAAGACATCGCGGCCAAACAGTTTCTTTTCGAATCGGAACTGATTCCCGTCGGCATCGATCCCATCCGTGACTATGCGCTCGAATCCTTCAGGCCAAAGCGCACTCTTTTCGAGGCGGGCGAGGAGCTGATGGGACGCATCTTCGATGATTTCGAATTTGAGTCCGGCTTCAGCGATATCACGACACCCGTCGAAATCATCTTTGAAGAAAAAAAAGGCGTCTGTCAGGATTTCGCGCATTTTGCACTTTCGGCATTGCGTTCAATCGGACTTCCGGCACGCTATGTCAGCGGATACATTGAAACCATTCCGCCCGAAGGGGAGGAGAAGCTGTTTGGCGCAGATGCCTCTCACGCCTGGGTTTCACTCTACATCCCCGGCGCAGGATGGCTCGACCTCGATCCGACAAACAATGTCATCCCTATCGAACAGCACATTGTTCTTGGACATGGGCGGGATTATCACGATATATCACCCTTGAAAGGGGTGGTACGCAGCAGCGGCAGCAGTCATCTTTCGGTAATGGTGGACGTCAGGCGGAGTGCAGAAATTGAAACGCCTGTGCAGCAGAGGCAGCTGCAGTTTTTTGACGAGGAGCTAAAACAGCAGCAGAATCAGAACCAGTAGCGGTCAGCCTGGGAGTCCGACAGACGCTTAGTTCGTCCGGGCAATGCGGAAGACGATGGCATTTTCGACGATCAGAGAGTGTTTGTAGCAGCAGGTAATCAGTCCGTCACAGGGTGCACAGAGACGATGGATGACGTTGCCCTCCAGGGCATGGACGATTTTGCCGATCGTCTGTCCCTTTGTAACACGCGTTCCCGGTTGCTTTACCGGGATAAAGATACCGCTTTCAGGGCTTTGCATGATCTCGATTCGCTCACGGGTAACCAGCGTCGAGTCATAGCCGTTAAACGTTTCATAGCGGATGATACCGTTGTGGCTCAGAAAATTCACCAGGCTGTCGAGGATCACATCGCCGGTCGTCATATCGACGAGGGTTTCGTGCGGACAGATGATTGAACAGGCTTTGGTCTCCCACAGCTGCCAGTTATATTGCAGCGATACCGTCTCGATGGATTCGGGTTTGCGGTGGTGAATAATTTTCAAACCGAGCGTACGTGCGCTTTGAATATCTTCATGCCCCGTTTTAAAGAGTTTGACGTAGGGCAGGCAGGTCGACAGGTCCGTACGGGTCTCAAGGATAATGCCGTAGTCATACCCCTGCAGCGCCTCGAAGAGCCTGTGGGCGATCCGTTGGGTGGTCTCCCCCTGGTCATAGCCCGGGAACATCATATTGATGTCGGTTTTGTCCAGCGGCCAGAAACGTTCATTGATGTTCAGCGCATAGTGGTTGACCGAAGGGACAACCAGGATGTCTCCCAAAATAGCGTTTGCATCGAGCTTGTTGCGCAAAAAGTCGACCAGTTTCGATGCGCTGTACAGCGGAAGGATCGTCCCGCCTTCCATGGCACCGACAACGGCCAGGCTGGGCGCATCGGGGTCACTGCCTTCAAAGAGGTAGCCTTCGACGAGCATGGGGGCCCGACTGAGCGATTCGAGTTTCAGGATCTCAATTTTTTTCATCGGACTCTCCAAAAACTCTTGCCAGCAACGAACCCTCGTAGACGACAGGATATTCGCGCAGGGTAAAGAGGATGCCGTCGCTCGGTGCATGGACGGGTGCCGTGACGGTGCCGCTGAGCGGATCGACAATATCACCGATGTGTTTCCCTTTGTTCACGCGGTCGCAGTGGGCGATAGCGTGCACGAAAAGCCCTGCGGCAGGAGCATTTAGGTAGTGGACATCGCCGATTTCGGACGTGAACGGTTCCCGGACGTCAACAGGAGTGTCCAGCACAATAATGCCCTCTTTGTCCATCAGGTTCAACAGACCCTGTAACAGCTGCTGACCGTAAATACGGGTCAGACGCATGCCAACGCCCATCTCCACAACAAGTGTCTTCGTCCCTCGTTCGTTCATGGTGTGTGAAAAGGTGGCTTCGAGGACGGTGACCGCATCGTGAATCCAGATAAAGTCGCAGTTGAGTTCCCTGGCCAGCGGAAGCGTGGCAGCAGAGAACTCCTTGTTGATCCGGATCTGGGGGATCTCCATCAAAAAAATATTCGACGAATGGATGTCGACGG
>JANTHE010000069.1 GCA_024762585.1 Sulfuricurvum sp.
CGGCTTAAGGGAAACAATATGTTCGTCAGCATATTCAACGAGCATTATCAGCGCCTTACGCATAAAAAACAGAACTTTAAATTCCAGTTTTTTAACAATATCCCGCTTTCAAGAGGGCTGGGCAGCTCGTCTGCCGTCATCGTCAGCGCGATTGCCACGGCGCACGAAGCCGCAGGGGTTCGGGTTTCCAAACGAAGGATACTCAACCACGCACTCGTGTACGAACCGCATCCGGACAATATCACTCCGGCCGTGATGGGAGGATTCAATGTTGCAACCGTGGAGAAGAATAAAGTATTTTCACAAAAAAAACATTTGCCAGACTATCTGCGTGCTATCGTTGTCATACCCGATAAGCCCATATCTACTGCACGTTCGCGCACAACGTTGCCAAAGTCCTACAGCAAAGAGAATGCCGTGTTCAATGTCTCGCATGTGGCTTTGACCTCGGCAGCTTTTTTTAATGAGGACTGGGAGATGTTGAAAATTGCAACGCAAGATCGTTTTCATCAGAAAATCAGAATGAAGATGATGCCAGAACTGTTTGCAGTACAGAAAACGGCTTATGAGCAGGGTGCACTAATGAGTACACTTTCAGGAAGCGGCTCCACGTTTTTTTCGCTCTGTTATGATGAAGATGCCTCGGCGATTGCCAATCGTCTCGAGCAGCGGTTTTCACATTTTACGGTTAAGATTCTTCACCTTGACAACTATGGTTTACAGACAGAGCGATAAGCACTCGTCTTTGAAGGAATAATTCGGTATAATGCGCAAAAATTATTCAGGCCCTATCCGCATGTGTATTGTTTGCAGGACACGGGTCGAACAGCATGGCCTGTACAGATTTCAGTGCCGCGAAAGAACATTACAGCCATTCAAGGGAGAGGGTAGAAGCTTTTACCTCTGTGCTGGGTGTTTAACTTCAAAACAGACCGCAAGAGCACTTGCCAGGCAGTGCAAAAGCGGTGAGACACAACGCCTGCTGAGCGAATTAAAGGAGATCATCACGGATGTCAGATAAAGTTAGAGTAAGCGAGATTGCCAAAGAGATGGGCATCGCATCCAAAGAAGTCGTCGAAAAAGCCCAGGCAATGGGCATGGGCAATGTCAAGACGGCTTCAAACGCCGTCACAATGGAAGAGGCGGAGAAGATTGTTAACTTTATCATCAATGGCACACCGCCTCCTCCGCCGCAGCCGAAAGTGCGCGTCGTAAAAAAAGCAGCGAAGGAAGCGCCGAAAGCATCTGAACCCGAAGCAGCTGCCGAAGTGTCGAAAGCGTCGCCGGCAACCGAAGCCGAACCTGCTGTAGAAGCGAAAAAGAGTACTCCGGAAACGGAAACTGTTCCCAAGCAGGAACAGGCTGCCGAAGCGGAGACTAAACCGGTCGAAGCGATTGCAGAACCGGAGAAAGCACCTAAAAAGACGGCTTCTCCGCTCAAGCAGGTAACACCGATCAAGCGCAGCGGGCTGCGTATTAAGAAAAAGAACAAGCCGGCGGCAGCAGCACAGGCTCAGCAGATGTCCAAAGAGGCGGCCCGGCTCTCTTCGTATGGCAAATTGAATGCGGAAGTGCTTGAAGAGCTGGCACAGAAGAAGAAAAGCAAGCGGAGCAAAGCCCCGACACAGCGAAAATCGAGTGGCACGTCGCTTGATATCTTCGGTGGGGCAATGTCGGATGTCTCTATGGATTATGACGATGACGAGGTTGTACTGCTGGATTTAAGCGAAGTAACACAGGATAAACCAAAAGTCCCTGAAGTACCTCAAAAACCGCGTGAAAAGAAACCGGTTGGCCGTGGCGGCGGCCAGCAGAAGCGTGGAGGAAATCGACCAAGACAGGTTGCTCGAAAGAAGCGTCGCAAATACGTTAAAGAGAAACAGTCCGATGAAGTGATCACACATGTTGAGATTCCCGAAGATGCCCGTGTATATGAATTTGCTGAAGCTTTAAAGCAGCCAATTTCAGAAGTAATCAAGGTCTTGTTCAATCTGGGAATGATGGTGACTAAGAATGACTTTCTTGGAAAAGATGAAATAGAAATCCTGGCGGAAGAGTTTGAAGTGGAAGTTACGACGATCGATCCGACAGAAGCATTTAATTATGAAGAGACCTATGATGAGAGTGAATCAGAAGAGGGGCAGGAGGAACGTCCGCCGGTCATTACCATTATGGGACACGTCGATCATGGTAAAACCTCACTGCTTGACGCCATACGCCATGCCCGGGTTGCTTCAGGTGAAGCTGGTGGGATCACCCAGCATATTGGTGCCTATACGGTTGATCAAAAAGGCAAGAGAATAACCTTTATCGATACACCGGGCCACGCAGCGTTCAGTGCGATGCGCGAACGCGGTGCACAGGCGACGGATATCGTGATTATCGTTGTCGCTGCTGATGACGGTGTAAAGCCTCAGACCATAGAAGCGATCAAACACGCCAAGGCCTCCGGGGCGCCGATCATCGTTGCTGTGAACAAGATGGATAAAGAAGGGGCGAACCCTGAATTGGTTAAAGGTCAGATGGCGGAACAGGAAGTGACGCCAATTGATTGGGGCGGGGATATTGAATTTGTGCCGGTTTCTGCAAAAACCGGTGAAGGCCTTGATGAACTGCTTGATACGATTCTTTTGACCGCTGAAGTAATGGAGCTAAAGGCGAATCCGGAAGCACCGGCAAAAGCAATTGTTGTTGAAAGTTCGGTTGAGAAGGGACGTGGACCGGTCGGAACAGTTATCGTTCAGAATGGAACCATGCACGTTGGTGATAACGTCGTATGCGGTAAGGCGTTTGGCCGTGTTCGTTCACTGATCAATGATCAGGGGAAACAACTCAAGGAGATCGGCCCGAGCGAAACGGCAGTGGTCGTCGGCCTCAATGAAGTTCCGGCTTCTGGTGATATTATGATGGCGATGGCGAGCGACAAAGAGGCACGTGAATATGCGCAGAAGCGTGCAGAGTACGAACGCCAAAAAGAGCTCTCTGCCAGCACGAAAACATCGCTGGACGAACTGACGGCACTGATTGCAGAAGGCAAGCTCAAGTCGCTGAAAGTAATTTTGAAAACTGATGTACACGGCTCACTTGAAGCCATCAAGACATCGCTGTTAGCACTTCGTAATGATGAAGTGAAGGTCGATATCATATCATCAGGTGTCGGCGGAATTACCGAAAACGACGTGGAGCTCGCAAGCAGTTCCGAAAACTGTGTTCTGCTAGGCTTCAATGTGCGTCCTACCGGTTCGGTCAAAGCCGTTGCGAAACAGCGCGGGGTTGACATCCGTACCTATACCATTATCTATCAGCTTATCGACGACATCACCGGAATGCTGACCGGTATGATGGCACCGAAATTCAGCGAAGAGCACAGCGGTCAGGCTGACGTACGCGAAGTCTTCAAGATACCGAAGGGCATGGTTGCCGGATGTGTTGTCGTTGACGGCAAGCTCGTGCGCGGCGGTCCGGTTCGTGTCATCCGTGACGGTGTCGTTATCCATGAAGGCGAGTTGACGTCGCTCAAGCGCTTTAAAGACGATGTCAAAGAGGTTGGAAACGGTTATGAATGCGGTGTGGTTCTGGATGGCTATGACGATGTTCAAGCCGGAGACGTTATCGAAACCTTCACCCGAGTGGAGCAGAAAGTAGAACTGTGACCCCCGCGCAGATTAAACTCAAGCGCACCGACGCCATCTTGCAGGAGCTGATTCCCGAAGCCATTGCGCAGCTTGCCGATGCGCGTTTGCATGAACTCGATGTCATCGAGGTTCGTTGCGCCAAAGGGCGCAGCGACGCCAAAGTCTATCTCGACCCGCATGATTATACAGATGCGGAACGAAACGCATTTTTGAAACTGCTGAAAAATGCACGTCCCATCATTGAAGATTACTGCCTGAAAGACCAGGGATGGTTCCGTTGTCCGAAACTTGCTTTTGTTTTTGACGACCACTTCGAGAAAACGCAGCAGATTGAAGCGCTTTTCAAGCAGATCGAATCGGAGAAAAATGATGAGTCTTGAAACAGATATCAAAAATCTGGTCGAATCGATAGGGCTGAAGCTGTATGATACTGCGATTGTCAGTGAAAACGGAGAAACCATTTATCGTGTTACGGTTGTGGGCGAGGGCGGAACGTCGATGGATCAGTGTGTCGAAGCGACCAGGCTGATATCACCGATGCTGGACGTCACACCGCCGGTACATGGCGAATACCGTTTGGAAGTCAGTTCCCCCGGCATCGAGCGCAAGCTGAAAAACCTAGATCATTTTCGTCTCTCCATCGGTGAAAAAGTCAAACTGGTATTGACGGATAAAACCAAGGTTCGCGGTGAACTTAAAAACGTCGAAGGTGACCGCATCGTCATTGAAACGGAAGAGGGACTGCGCGACATCGCATTTGACGATATCGCCAAGGCATCGACTTTCTTCGAGTGGTAGGGATGGCTGCTCCTGATCCGATGGCGCTGGCCATAGAGAGTGCCTGGGCGTATCAGGGGTGTACGTTTCCGAATCCGGCCGTCGGCGCTGCCGTGGTCGATTCTGCCGGTGCTATTCTTGCCGTCGGTGCGCACCGGCGGGCCGGGGGTCCGCATGCGGAAGTGCTTGCCCTTCAGCAGGCATTTTCTCTATTGCACCATGATGCTTTTATTTTATCCCTCTGCGATTCTGCCGAAATCCACGACTATCTGATTCAAAATCATGATGGCTGTTTTCACGCCTGTACGATCTATGTCACACTTGAACCCTGTGCACACAGCGGCAAAACCCCCTCTTGTGCAAATCTCCTCGTTAAGCTGGGCGTTTCGAAAGTCGTTTACGCCGCAGCGGACCCGAATGATCAAGCCGCCGGCGGGGCTGAAATGCTCAAAAACGCCGGCATTGAGGTCGAATATGCCCGTTCAAAAAGCGCTCTGGAACTGCTGCAGCCGTTTATGCTATGGCAGAAACGCCCTTTTGTTACATTTAAATGGGCGCAGCGTCTTGACGGTACTGTCGATGGGGGGATCATCAGCTCGGAAGCCTCCCGCCGTTACGTACACGCCATGCGCAATGCGGCGGATTTACTGGTGATCGGCGGTAATACGGTTCGAACGGACCGCCCGACGCTTGATGCCCGATTGGTAGCGGGAGCGGCCCCCGATGTACTGATCTACTCTCGTCACGATGATTTCGACCGGACGATTCCGCTGTTCTCTGTGGCGGGACGCAAGGTGATGATCGCCTCAAGATTTGATGCGATCGGCGCGTACAGAAATATACTGATAGAAGGCGGTCCCGGGATGTTCGAGGCTGTTAAAGAGCTGTGCGATATGTACCTCTGTTTTGTCGCACCGAGCAGCGGTGGTACAATACGGTTTCTGAATCAAACGCATCGGTTTGAGATCAAGCACCTTTCGCGCTGCGGAAGCGATGCAATGCAATGGATGGTGAATGGATAAGCAGGAAAAAATCGTTTCGATGTTCGATGAGATCGCGCCGACATATGACAGGGCCAACCGTGTTATGAGTATGGGGGTCGATCGCAGCTGGCGCAAAAAAGGGTGCGACAAGGCGTTTGGTTTTTACGACAAGCCCCGGCTCGACCTGATCGTCGATGTCGCCTGCGGAACGGGCGACATGATGGATTATTGGCGTCAGCGCGCCGCGACCAAAAGCGTTACGGTCGATAAAATCCTCGGCGTGGATCCTTCTGAAGGGATGGTCGGAGTGGGTCGCGAAAAGTTCCCAGAGTTCGATTTCGCCATTTCGAAGGCGACGGAAATTCCGCTGGAAGACGCCAGTGCGGATATGCTGAGTATCTCCTACGGCATCCGCAACGTTGTCGAGCGCGAAGCGGCGCTTGCTGAATTCAACCGTGTCCTCAAGCCGGGAGGTATGGTCGTGATTCTTGAGTTTATGAAGAATGACCGTCCCTCGCTGCTGGGCAAAGTCCGCGATACCTATATGACAAAGATCCTCCCGAAAATCGGGGGGTATATTTCCAAAAACAAAGAGGCATATGAATACCTGCCCAACTCGATCGAAGGATTCCTGACAGTGGAGGGTATGCGCTCGGAACTCGAAGCCGCAGGATTCGAGCCACTTTTCATCCAAAGCTTCTCAATGGATATCTCGACACTGATGATCGCCAAGAAGGTGTAATGCAGGCGGTTATTTCTGTCTCGGCACTGAACGAACAGATCAAAAACCTGCTGGAGACGACCTTTGTACAGGTCGCCGTCGAAGGCGAACTCTCCCGAATCACCTATCACAACAGCGGTCACATCTATTTTACGCTCAAAGACAGCGGTTCGGCGCTCAGCGGTGTTATGTTCCGGGGGAATGCCTCACGGCTTCGTTTCCGTCTTGAAGAGGGACTCAAGGTGGTTGTGCAAGGCGGCATTACCCTCTACAAACCCCGCGGAAGCTATCAGATCAACGCTGTAACCATCGAACCGGCGGGGCAGGGGGCGCTGGCGCTGGCATACGAGCAGCTGAAACTGAAACTGTCAAAAGAGGGCCTTTTCGATTCCGGACGCAAGAAGCCGCTGCCGCAATACCCGCAAAAAATCGCACTGATCACTTCTGCGACCGGCGCGGCTCTTCAGGATATGAAGCGGGTTGCTGCGCACCGGTGGCCGTTGGCGGAACTCTATGTTTATGACGCTGTTGTTCAGGGCGATCAGGCACCTTTTTCTTTGACAGAAGCATTGAAAGCGGCAGATACCGCCGGGTACGATGTGATCGTGATTGGGCGGGGCGGAGGCAGTATGGAGGACCTCTGGGGCTTCAATGATGAACAGCTGGCCCGTATCATAGCGGATGCCCGAACCCCTGTTGTTTCGGCGGTAGGCCATGAGATCGACTGGGTTATTACGGATTTTGTCGCAGATGTACGTGCATCGACACCGTCGGCCGCGATGCAGCTGGTCCTGCCCGACCAATACGAGGTGATGATGAACCTCGACGCGATCCAGGAACAGTTCGACCGGGCCATCATGGAAAAGATTTCCATGAAGTCACAGGTGATAGCCTATCTGCGTGAGCGTTATCAGCAGCATTCAGTCGAGCAGAAAATCATGGAACAATCGGTACTGCTCAAGCAGCTGTTTGAGCGATATGATCAAAGTATCGACCATGCCATTGCGAAGTCGCAGGCATTGCTGGAACCGATGCAATATCAATTGACACAGGCAGAACAACTGTTATTAAACCAGAAGCAGACCATGCTGCAGTCGCTGCAAAACACGCTCCAATCCCAGGACCCAAAACTCAAGGATAAAAAAGGGTACGCCCAAATGGTAAAAGAAGGGAAGCCCGTTTCGCTGGAAAGCCTGGTTTCTGGCGATCAAATACAGCTTATGGATAGCCGTTTCACGGCACTGGCAGAAGTGAAATCTGTTGAAGAAAAGAGGCACAATGGAATGTAACAAATTTACATTTTTCAGAAAATCCCCCCAAATTCCAAAATTCCCGCAAAAACCCCTTGACAAGTAAAAGCATTTCCCCTATAATTCCCGTCCACAAACGATGAGAGGCATTGAAAGAGGCTGATCAGGAAGACTTCGTGTTGAAGTTTTTGAGGCGTTTGAGATCATTGAAAACTAAGCAAGTGAGATGGGCGGACCAAGGTCTGACGTCTTACTTAGATAAGACACAATACATATAACCGTCTATTACCATTTATGGTTTTAGACAAAGAACACAGCCAATGATTTACGTTCTATGCTTTGAAATGGCATAGAACACACGATAATCTTGGGCAAAGATCAGTAATTTACAGAGCTTCGGCTTTGTATCTTTCTACTAATCGTACGTCATCGGAAGTAATTCCGCTGACTGCGCTAACGCTGAGTTTGCTTCGGCAGCAGGCCCAATCGCACTAGTGCGATGAGCTTCGCGCTGAGCGAAACCAAGTGTTAACGTAGTCAAGGGGGCTTTTGCTCCATTGACGTATACAATTATGGAGAGTTTGATCCTGGCTCAGAGTGAACGCTGGCGGCGTGCTTAACACATGCAAGTCGAACGGTAACAGGAGCAGCTTGCTGCTTGCTGACGAGTGGCGCACGGGTGAGTAATGTATAGGTTACGTGCCTTGAAGTCTGGGATAGCCACTGGAAACGGTGATTAATACCGGATATTCCCCTTCGGGGGGAAAGGTTTTTCGCTTCAAGATCGGCCTATATTGTATCAGCTAGTTGGTGAGGTAAGAGCTCACCAAGGCGATGACACATAGCGGGTTTGAGAGGATGATCCGCCACACTGGTACTGAGACACGGACCAGACTCCTACGGGAGGCAGCAGTGAGGAATATTGCACAATGGGGGAAA
>JANTHE010000070.1 GCA_024762585.1 Sulfuricurvum sp.
TTGAGTACACCGAGGACCAGGCGCGTTCTATTCGCGAGATCATAGAGGAGATCGGCAGCGGTCATGTAATGGACCGGCTGCTCAGCGGCGATGTAGGTTTCGGCAAGACCGAGGTGGCGATGAACGCGATGTTCGCCGCGGCAAACGCGGGGTATCAATCGGCCATAATCGTCCCCACGACGCTGCTGAGTTCCCAGCATTTCGCCTCACTGAAGGAGCGGTTCGCCGAAGATGACTTTACGATAGCCAAAATGGACCGCTTCATTACGCCCAAGGCGAAAAAGGCGGTTATTGCGGGTCTGGCGGACGGCAGCGTCGATATGGTCGTGGGTACGCATGCGCTTTTTGGAACGACCTTCGCCAAGCTGGGGCTGGTCATTATCGACGAGGAGCATAAGTTCGGCGTCAAGCAAAAAGAGAAACTGAAATCACTCTATGAGAAAACGCATCTGCTGACCATGAGCGCCACGCCCATCCCGCGCAGCCTCAACCAGGCGCTCAGCTCCATCAAGACTATGAGCACGCTGCTGACACCGCCCAGCGAGCGCCAGGGAGTGCGGACCTTTGTCAAGGCGTATGACGAGAAGCTGATCAAAGAGGTGATTCTGCGCGAGCTGCGACGCGGCGGGCAGCTCTTTTACGTCTACAACTCCATAGACCACATGCCGATCAAGCTAGGCGAGCTAAAAGCGATCCTGCCCGAGCTTCGCATCTTGATGCTGCACTCCAAGATCGGCGCTGTGGAGACGGAGAAGGAACTGCTTAAGTTCCAAGACGGCGAATACGACCTGCTGTTGGCCACCTCCATCATCGAATCGGGCATCCACATGCCCCGCGTCAACACGATGATCATCGACGGGGCCGACCGCTTCGGTATCGCCGACCTGCACCAGCTGCGCGGCCGGGTCGGACGGGGCCACACCGAGGGGTTCGCCTACTTCATCGTCGAAGATAAAGAGGCGATCACCGACGAGGCGAAAAAGCGGCTCGTGGCACTCGAGTCCAACTCGTTTCTGGGCAGCGGTTCGGTGCTGGCGTACCACGACCTCGAGATCCGCGGCGGCGGGAACCTTGTGGGCGATGCGCAGAGCGGCCACATCAAGAACATCGGCTACTCGCTCTACCTGCGGATGCTCGAAGACGCCATCAAAGAACTCAGCAACCAAAAAGAGACGCCTAAAGCCAAGGTGGACATCAAGCTCGCCGTCAGCGCCTATATCAGCGACGAGCTGGTCAGCGAAGACCGGCTGCGCCTTGAACTCTATCGGCGTCTGAGCCTCTGCGAGAACCCGACCGAGGTCTATGAAATCGAAGAGGAGGTCACGGAGCGTTTCGGCAAGCCCGATGAGTCGACCAAACAGTTTTTCGAACTGATGGTCATCAAGTTGCTGGGGCTGGAGAAGAACATCAAGATGCTCAGCTCCTACGGCCAGAACATCACGGTGGAGTACCTCAACGGCTCCAAAGAGTACATTACCGCCGACAGCAAAGACGATGACGACATCATCAAGGCAGTGCTGCACTACCTGCGCACGGCCAAGCCGAAAGTGCTTTAGGGGTGTTTTAAGCCAATTTTTCTCACCTTTCACTACGCTTTCGTGCCAGAATATGGATATACCTTCCCATATTCCGAAAGGTCCCTTCTCTGCAGTATTTACGCTCCAGTGTCAGGAGTTTGTCGATGTCGGTCTCTTCTAAAACGTCTTGGGCAATATGGTCATAAAAGACGCGGATGCCGGTGTGGCGTTCGACTGTGTAGCCGTTGGTTTCAAGCCACCGGGTGAGTATCTCCGGTTTTTGTGGATGCGGCGGGGTGAGTTTCTTACCTTTGCCGATCCAGGATTCGTCGAGGAGGTAGTCCAGCCGCCAGGTACCGTGCAGGGCGTTGCGGAAGATGAAGCTGTGGTGGTTGAAAAACAGCAGCGAGATCGCGCCGCCGGGTTTGACGCATTTGGCGACGGTTTCGAGCGTGCTGAGCGGGTCGGCAAGCCACTCCAGCACGGCGTGCATGAGGATGAGATCCTGCGGCGGAAGGGCGGGAGCGACATCCTGTGCCGGGGCGTGGTGCAGGGTCACGCTCTGTTGAAAAGACGCCAGCCGCTCTTGGGCTTTTGCCAGCATCTTCTCCGAGATGTCACAGCCCGTGATGCGGTGCCCGGCCTCGGCGAACCAGAGCGCCATCTGGCCCATGCCGCAGCCCGCGTCGAAGATATCGAGCCCGTTTCCGTTTCGAAGGGCACCCAGGTCCTCATGAAGCAGCTCCAGACGTAGTGCCCCTTTGACGCTGCCGTAGATCCGTTTTTCGAACGCGTCGGCGAGTTTGTCGAAATTGCGGTCTTCCGTCATGAGATGCTCCTTTGTTTTCCTGCAGGCTTTTGAACGCATTTTATCGATATAATCGCATACTCTCTTTAAAGAAGGAATCGAGTTGAAAATAGCGATGATCGGCGACATTGTCGGGCGACCGGGCAGGTCGATGATCAAGCAGCACCTGCCGCGGCTGCGGCAAGAGTATGGCATCGATTTTGTCGTCGCCAACTACGAAAATGCCAGCCATGGTTTCGGGCTGACGGCGAAAAACGCCGAGGAGCTTTTCAAAGCGGGGATCGACGTGATGACCGGCGGCAACCACAGCCTGGACAAAAAAGAGGTGATGCCGCTCTTTGAGTCCATGCCGCTGTTGCGCCCGCACAACTACCCCGAGGCGATGCCGGGGAAGGGTATGGGCGTTTATGATGCGGGTGGCGTCAAGGTTGGGGTGCTCAACGTCATGGGCCACTACAGCATGCCGATGATCGACAACCCTTTTATCTGCGCGCAGCACAGCGTTGAAGCACTCAAGCGCGAGGGGGCGACGCATATCGTCGTCGACATGCACGCCGAAGCCACGAGCGAGAAGCGTGCGTTATTGATGCTGCTCAAAGGGCAGGTGGGGGCCATTGTTGGAACACACACCCATGTGGCGACAGATGATCTGCAGATTGACGAAGGGACCGGTTACGTCACCGACTTGGGGCTCTCCGGCTGTCGCGACAACGTCATCGGGATGGATGCCAAGATCCCGTTGCAGCGGTTTCTCACCGGCATTCCCGGGCACTTCGACGTACCTGCGAAGTGCAAGAAGATACTGCAGCTGGCGCTATTTGAGTTTAATGAAAAAGGGCACTGTGTCGGGGCGAAAAAGATCAAAATCTTCGATGATGGCCGAGAAGCCGTGACAGAGGGATGGCACGAGCACTAGAATGATAAACGCTATGGAACTTTACCAGGCGCTGGATCTACTCGATCTACTTGCAAAGAAGCCGCCGATGTGGTGGCCGGCGTACGGCACCTTCGAAGTCGTAGTCGGTGCGGTGCTGACGCAAAACAGCCAGTGGACGCGGGTAGAGCAGTCGCTTGAAAATCTGCGCGCATCAGACATGCTCATGCCCGGGGCTCTGGCCGAAGCCGAGTCGGGTGAACTGATGGAGATGATCCGCCCCAGTGGTCTCTTTAAGAACAAATCGAAAGTGCTCAAGCTTCTCTCGGCACATCTGCTGGAAGATTACGGAAGTTTCGACGCCTTCAAGTCCGACGTCTCGCGCGAATGGCTGCTGGCACAAAAGGGCATCGGCCCCGAAACGGCGGATTCCATTCTCTGCTACGCCTGTGAACGTGACGCCATGGTCGTCGATGCCTACACCGCATGGCTGCTCGAGGCGTTCGGATACACGTTCGAAACCTATGACGATCTGCAGTCATGGTGCCTCGAAGGGTTCGCGGACCAATATAGTCAGGAGGAGTTGCCGAAAATCTACGCACTGTTTCACGGGATGATTGTGGAGTATGTCAAACGTTACAAAACAGGCAAAGAAATTTCAATCGTCCCGCTTGCGGAGTGACTGCCGCTTCGTCGCGGCATCGATCGCCACTTCTGTCGTTACAGTGGCGTAGAGACGTAGAAACGCAGGCGGTTTTCGCCCGGCTTTCGCGAGGTCTTCCGTCATCTTTATGCCCACGGTTTTGGTATCGTATTCTTTTAGCGCACTCAGATACTCAAACAGTAATCTCGTCATCCGCTCCTGTGATATCTTCCAGGTCGCGGCCGTCTGCTCATAGAGCCATTCGCTGAACGCCAAAAATCCGTTGAACACCTTGTCGTCCTCCCAAAGCAGCTCGACGCTTTGCATGAAGTTGCCACTGTTGTAGAGGATGTCCCAGTAGCGGGCGAAGCGCTTCATCTGTTGGATCTCTTTGAAACTGACATCGGCAGTCTGGAGCACGTCGTAGGGTGGGATATCGCTGTAGACCATGCCGAATGGGTCATCGTGTCGGGCGAGTGTCGTGCCTGAGAGCTTTTTGAGGATGCCTATCTGGATCTCGCCGCCGCTCCATGAGACGAGGGTATCGAGATTGCGGGCGAAGCTCTGCAGTGTCTCGCCCGGCAGGCCGACGATGAGGTCAAGGTGCAGATGCGCATGGGTATGTTCTTCGAGAAACTGCAGGTTCTCTCTAATCTTCTCAAGATGCAGAGGCCGGTGGATATTGTCGGCGATCTTTGGATTGAGCGTCTGGATGCCGATCTCAAGCTGCAGCTGCGCGGGGCCAAACTGTGCGATACGGCCGCGCAGCGCTTCGGGGAAATGGTCCGGGATGACCTCGAAGTGCAGAAAAAAGTGCTCCTCTTTGGCGAGGAAGAAGTCCAAAATCCTGTTGGAAAAGGTCAGCTTGAGGTTGAAGGTGCGGTCGATGAATTTAAAACTGCGTACTCCTCGCTGCCAGAGCTTTTCGAATTCGCTCAGCATGACGTCGATGTCGAAATAGCGCATCTTCTCGTCGATAGCGGAGAGGCAGAACTCGCACAGGTAGGGGCAGCCGCGGGACGTTTCGACGTAGATGTACCGGTGGGCGATGTCGTTATCGTCGTAATGGTCGTATGGCAGCTTGATTTGGGAGACATCGACCATCGGCGCTTTGATGAAGCGCTCGGCGGGAGGCTGTTTGTCAAGCAGCGACCGGCACAGTTCGTAAAAGGCGACCTCTCCCTCGCCGCTGATGATGTAATCGGCTTGCGAGAAATCGGTACGGTGGGGCAGGTGCGAGGCTTCCGGACCACCGAGGACGATGAAGGTCTGCGGGGAGACCTTTTTGAGTATCCCAATGAGTTCGGTGATGTCGGACGCGTTCCAAATATAGGTGCTGATTCCCACGATTTCCGGCCGCTCGTCCAATATACGTTCGGCAATCTGCTGGATGTTCTGGTTGATGACGAATTCGCGGATAACGGCATGCTCCTGCAGTTCATGCAGATTGGCAAAAAGATAGCGTAGCGCGAGCGAGGCGTGGCTGTAGCGGGCGTTAAAGGTCGTGAGTACAATGTTATGCATCAAGGCACGTCACACTTTGTTCTGAATCGTGATCTTTTTCGCTTCGAAAAGTTCGGTCGCTTTTTTAATGAGCGGCTCATCCAAAATGGCGTTGCCGTCGATCTCTCTGGTACTTATGTCGTCGTTGCTGCAGCCGGTAACGCAGCTGCCCGAACCCGTTTCCACCTCTTCGGTCATCGAAGCGCTTTGCGGTGTAGTGTCACTCTGTTCAATATGTTCCATAAAGGCAGGGCGTTCGTCGTCTTCCATCTCTGTCGTCTGGGCTGCGGGGGCGGGAGTCGATTGCGCTTCAGGCTCATTCGCTTTGGAACAGGGCAGGTGCTCGATTTTGGTTTCAAATCCGAATACTTCGCGCACCAGCTGTTTGATGACGGCAAAGCCGTGACGCAGTTTGGCGCGGCAGTCGTCATCGGCGCAGCTCTCCCATGTCAGGGTGTTATCGGTATAGGCAACGAAAGTAATCTGTTCGCGAAAACAGGTGCCCAGCTCCGCGCTTCGGTCTTCAATGCGGACGCAGAGTTGTTCGAACAGGACGAGCGCGGGGTCGGGTATTTGTGCAGGCTCAGGTTCCGGTGCTGTCTGGGGCATTGACTCCGTCTTTTGCGGCAGCAATTCTGGTTGCGACGGCGTTGCCATCGGTTGCACAGTTTGTGCTTCGGTTGGTTCCGAGGAGGCTGCTTGCACTTCCGCTTTGTGAGCGGGGGTAAAGGCCACCGTGTCCGGGCGCTGCACCTGTGTTTCGAGCGAGGCGATCATCTGGTCGATCTCCTTGACCTTAAGCGCTTCGATCATCTTGAAAAAGATAAGCCCCAGCACAAAGGCCCCGTCGGCGTTGATGGCAAAGAGTGATTTGGCTTCGCTGAGGATACGGAAGAACCGCTCGAGGATCAGCGGCGAAAATCGTGCATCCCCCTCATACAGACGCTCTTTGAGCCAGGAAGTGAGTTCGTCGACGACCATTTCGGCTTCGTACGCTTCTAGCATCTTCAGCGACTCCACCAGCCGCTCACGGTCTTTGGAGAAGATGACGGCAAAGAGCTCTTCGAAAAACTGCGGATCGATGAGGCCCAGCATCTCCGTCACCGTAGCGACATCGACATGGTTTTTGGAGTAGATGATGGCCTGGTCGAGCAGCGTCAGGGTGTCACGAAGGCTACCAGAACCGCTTCGTGAAAGGATCTGCAGCGCTTCGGGTTCGTAGGTGATGTTTTCAAGGTTGAGAATGTGACTCAGGTGCGCCGAGACGTTTTGCGTATTGATCTTTTTGAACCTGAAATGCTGGGTACGGCTGAGAATGGTGGCCGGAAGTTTCAGCGGGTCGGTGGTGGCGAGGATGAACTTGACAAAGGGCGGCGGCTCTTCGAGGGTTTTGAGCAGGGCGTTGAACGCCTCTTTGGTGAGCATATGGACTTCGTCAATGATGAAGATTTTGAACTTGGCAGAAGCCGGTTGATACTTGGTGTGCTCGATGAGCTCGCGAATATCGTCGATCTTGCGGCTCGACGCGGCGTCCATCTCGATAATGTCCATGTGCCGTCCTTCGTTGGCAGCGACACAATGTTCACAGGTCTCGCACGGATGCGAGGTCGGCCCATTTTCGCACATCAGCGCCTTGGCGAAGATCCGCGCTGTCGAGGTCTTGCCCGAGCCGCGCAGGCCGGAGAAGAGGTAGGCGTGCGAAAGGCGGTTGGAATCGAGTGCCAGCGAGAGCGTCTGCGCGATCGTCTCCTGCCCGATGAGGTCTTCGAAACGGCGGGGACGGTACTTGAGGGCCAGAACCTGGGAGCGTTCGTTCACGTGGGCATCCTTTGACAGATTAATGTTTTCGAGTTTAGCACACGATGGATAAAGCGGGGGTTATTTTGGCAAAAACGGCAGTTCAGTCGGCGGAGAGATTCAACCACGTTGACGCGACCGCTTTCAGGCTGTCAGGGTTTTCGGAGGCGAAGAACTTTAACAGGGTCTTTTCGCAGTTTTCTTTAACGCCATAGTAGGATTCAAGGTACTCCACAATCGCTTCGCCCGAATGGATGAGCAGGGCTTGATGCCCGAAATAGCCGGAAATGGCTTCTGCGATCAGAGGAAAATGGGTGCAGCCGAGGATGACGGCGTCGGGCGTTTCGCACTTGGCAAAATAATGGTGCATCGCACTTTTGAGCACCTCGCCTTCAAGCAGCCCTTCTTCGACAATCGGTACGAATAGACCTGTCGCTTTTGCCTCGACATTGCCGTAACCGTGTGCATGAAGCAGCGTTTCATACGCTCCGGAACCGATCGTTGCCTTGGTTCCCAGTACGAGAATGGTGCTGTTGCTGTCTTTGAGCGCATTTTTTGCGGCTAGAATACCGGGTTCGACGACGCCGACAATGTTAAAAGGCGCCTGCGCGCGCATTTCGTCCAGCGCATAGGCGCTGACGGTGTTGCAGGCGACAATGAGAAGGTCGATGTCGAAATTCTTGAAAAACTCCACGGCTTCGAGGCCGTAACGAATGATGGTATTGCGGTCTTTGACGCCATAGGGGACACGCGCGGTATCTCCGTAATAGATGATCTCTTCGAAAAGTTTGTGCTCCAGCAGTGACTTGACGACGGTCAGACCGCCAATGCCGCTGTCGAACACTCCGATTTTCATGTTACCCTTCGTTCATCATCGCAAGGAATTCGTCGTTGGACTTGGTCTTCTGCATCTTGGTGTAGAGGAAGCGGAGCGCTTCGATCTCGTTGTCCTGCTTATGCAGCATTGAGCGGAGGATGAAGACTTTTTGCAAGATATCCGGACCGACGAGCAGCTCCTCTTTGCGGGTGCCGGATTTGAGGATGTCGATGGCCGGGAAAATGCGGCGGTCGGCGATGTTGCGGCTGAGCACGACTTCGGAGTTGCCCGTCCCTTTGAACTCCTCGAAGATGA
>JANTHE010000071.1 GCA_024762585.1 Sulfuricurvum sp.
GTACACGGCTTTTCGATCGGATTTCACTGGGTTTGACATTCAGTTCAATGCTGATCGTCTTCATGATGCTTTCGATGGTGATGCTGTCGTTTTTTTCTTGAAGCTGTTCGCGTAGAGCATTTTTGGCAAAATCCAGGGTGATTTCCTGGTGCATCAGTTGTGAGTAGGCATGCAGTTTTGAGAGAATACCTTCGATTTCGCGTGTATTGTTATCAATAACCGTAGCAATATAATTGATAACATCGTCGCCAAGATTTACCCGATTGATTTCGCATTTTTTCTCGATGATGGCTATTTTTGTTTCCAGCTCAGGGGGCTGAATGTCAGCAACGAGGCCCCACTCGAATCGACTCTGTAATCTAGCTTCCAGGCCGGCAATCCGTTTGGGGGGTTTATCTGCAGTCATCACTATCTGTTTGCCGTCGTTTCGAAGGGTTTCGAAGGTATGGAAAAACTCTTCTTGCGTCTGAATTTTGTTACTGAGAAACTGGACGTCATCGATAAGCAGCAGGTCGCATTGGCGGTATTTTTCTTTGAAACGATCCATCGTTTGATTGCGCAAGTGGCGGGTAAAGTCGTTGACGAATTGCTCTACGGAAGTGTAGATGACGATTTTTCCCTGCATGAGCATTACGTTTCCTATGGCTTGCATCAGGTGGGTTTTTCCCAGCCCTACCCCGCCATAGATGAACAGAGGGTTATAAACCTGCCCCGGTTTTTCGCTGACACTTTTCGCTGCGGCATATGCAAACTGATTGGAACTGCCCGCTACAAAATTTTCAAAAGTATAAGCAGGATTTAGCATTGATTGTCGGGGTGCTTCGCTTGAGCTGACATTCACGGTACCGGCTGTTTTTGCTGTTGTGTTTTTGGTTTTTTTAACTCGGATGACGATTTCACGCGAGGTTCCGGTTTTGATTTCAAACAGATGCGCAATTTTTGGGGCATAGCGGTTTTTGATCCAATTGGCGATGAGGGGATTGGGAACTTCGAACACGGCAAGATCACTGCGCGAAGATTTTGAAAGAAATTGCATCTGTTTGATATAACGATTATATTCGATTTCACTGATCTCCTCTTTGAGCATCTCCAAAATCGTATCGCCTATGGTCATGGCAGCTCCCGTTTGCTATAATGTTCACTATGTGAATAAGTCATGTGAATTATAGCAGATATTCACCATACTTCTGTTATGAAACATCGAAGATATGGGAGATAGAAGTCAATCCGGCATGAAGTGAAATTTAGAATTCACAGGAGTGAAAAAGTTGATAATCCTAGGGATTGATCCAGGAACGCGTAATTGTGGTTATGCACTATTGGAATTGGACAAAGGAAAGATGCGCCTGATCGAGGCGGGACTGATCAAGATGAAGCCTGAAGCATTGCAGCTTCAAATACCGCAAATGACAGAAGCCATTGAGCATTTGTTTCAAACGTATGCAGTAGATGAAGTGGCAATGGAAGATATTTTCTACGCGCACAATCCGAAAACCGTCATAAAACTGGCGCAGTTTCGTGGGGCCATAACGTTAAAACTGCTACAGGAGTTCGGACAATTTGACGAATATACTCCTTTGCAAGTGAAAAAAGCACTGACCGGTAAAGCCAAGGCGGCAAAAGAGCAAGTAGCATTCATGGTCAGACGGTTGTTGGGGATCAACAAAGAGATCAAACCGATGGATATTACTGATGCGATTGCCGTAGCTATTACGCATGCACAGCGGATACGGCTGCGTAAAGCGAATAAGGAGGCAAAATGATGGAATGGATTAAAGCGCAGTTAAGTCTGTTCGAGAATCCGTACCTGTTACTGATCACGGCACCTGTCATCTTCGGCGTTTTGTATATCGTTGTCAGTTTTTTTGGTGAGCGGGGGGAGTGAGTGGCCGGCGGCGCTGTTTGATTTGGAGATGCCCTTTTATGATTTATTTCCGGCACTGTCGGTACAATACTCCAAAATTCTGTAAGGACGCACTGTATGCAGGTTGAATTTCTTGAAGTCGACTCCCCCTCAAACGTCGCCGTTTCCGCTGCGCGTACCTGTTATTTTCCGGGTGGGATAGTCACCCCTGAAGCCAGTGCCTCTTGGGCGCGAAAAGACGACTTGTTGCAGGGTATTTTCAAAGGGGGTCACCATACGACGTTGATGCACACGCACGTTACTATGCTGATCTCGGGCATGAGCCGCCACCTTATCTGGCGGTTGCTGCATGCGCATCCTTACTATAATTCAGAACAGGTTTCGCAGCGGTATGCCAAGATGAAGATGGATAACTTCGTCTATCCGGAAGTGAAAGAGCGAGCCGAGTGGGAGACCTATTATCAAGACCGTTTTCATGATTACGAATCATTAATTGAAGTTCTGCTGCCCGATGTTGAAGCGGTCGTACCGAAATTTCGTAGAAAAGACAGCCGTAAAAAAGCGCAGGAGATGGCGCGTTATGTTCTGCCTGGCGGGATGAGTGCCTACCTCTATCATACGGTCAATATTATCACTTTGCTGCGTTACATTGCCGTGGCCAAGGCGATGCCGGAATGCCGCAGTGAAGCAATGGTTTTTGCCGAAATCATTGCAGTGAAATTAAAGCAGATGGATGCGTCGCTTGTTCCGCTGGTACAGCATGCCGAAACATCAAATCCCGTTTTCCCAACGTTTGATATGACCGGGCTGAAAATGCGGCTTGGGATAAGAGATGAAAGTGTCAAGGTTTATGATGTCGTGGGGGATGCCGCGTTTGAGGTCAACGAAAATTATGCCGACGTGCTTCGCTATTCGCAGATGCTGCCCGATCAGGGGGTGCTCGGAGGGTTTTCGACCTATACCCGCCTTTCGCTTTCGGCCGATGCACAGAACCAGCGGCACCGACGTTCACCTGCAGTGCGCCCTGCCCTTGAAACGATCTATGCCCGGCGTCATTATGTCCCGCCGATTGTTGCCAAAAACCCTGAGGCGTTGGCTATTTATGAACGCGCTATCGCAGCGAGCTACGATTTCTTTGAAGCGCAGCGCGACAGCATCGGGTTTTCCGAAGCGGCTTATGCGCTTACGAACGCACACGAAATCGAACTGGTTGAACGCGATGAGTTTACCTCCTTTCATCACAAGGCTCAGATGCGGCTGTGCTACAACGCGCAAGAGGAGATTTTCGATATTGTTTACGAGCAGGTGAAACAGCTGCGCGCCATGAAGGTACCGGGCTCCGAGGAGCTTTTGCCGCCTTGCGCAACACGCTTTGCTATGAAAATCAGGCCGACCTGTCCCGAAGGGGACCATTTTTGCGGCATCAAGGTCTGGAAGCTGGATTTTGAAGAGTACAAAAGGGAAATTTGATGCGTATGGTTATGTTGATTGCGATGACGGGATGGCTGTTGCTTGCCGGCTGTTCGATGAAAAACGTTCGCATTGGCGGGATGATGTGTCCGGAAGGGTACTCCCAGGAGCAGATTGACAGGGATATGCGTGAATGTCGATTTTACGGCCCTGCCGAAGACGCAGCCGCAGCAAAGGCGGCATTCCCCAAAGAGGTCAAGCCTGAATGCGCCAAGTGTCTTGAAGAGCGTGGGTATCAGATCACTAAATGAGGCCCGAACAACGATTTCACGGCATCGAGAATGACTTTCGCTCTCCTTTTGCCCGAGACCGGGATCGTATCATTCATTCAGGCAGTTTTCGCAAGCTTGAATACAAGACACAGGTGTTTTTGAATCAGGAGGGTGATTTTTTTCGCACCCGCCTGACGCATTCGCTGGAAGTGAGCCAGATCGCACGTTCCATCACCGCCGAGCTTGGTCTGCGCGAACCGCTGGCCGAAGCGATCGCATTGGCACACGATCTTGGGCACACTCCTTTTGGGCATGTTGGAGGAGATGTGCTCGATGAATGCCTAAAAAAAGATGGGCATTTACACGGGTTTGAACACAACTTTCAGAGTTTTCGGGTGGTAACGGCTTTGGAGAAACGTTATCGGGAGTTTGATGGTTTAAATTTGACATTTGCCACACTCGAGGGCATTTTAAAACACTCCCATCCCTACAAGAAAGCATTTCTTCCCGAATGGGTGGATGGTGCATTTAACCTTGAACATCACCCTTCCATTGAAGCAATGGTCGTTGATCGTGCCGACGAGATCGCCTATATGAGCCACGATATTGATGACGGAGTGCATTCGGGACTAATTTCGTTTGCACAGCTGCGCGAAAACCCTCTTATTGACACTGTTTTGAAAAATGTCTATGCCGAGGGAATTGTTGAATCAGACGATGAAATGTTCCGCTATCGTTTCAGTTCGCATTTTATCAATCATCTGGTTTACTCCATGCTGGAGTACTCGAGACCCCGGATAGAGGCGCTCCCCCGGGCGCGGCTTGAGAGTAGCGTGCCGTTGCCGATCGGGTTCGAACCGGCACTGGAGACACAGATAAAGAAACTCAAAAAAATCCTGTATCGCGATTTGTATCTGCATAAGCAGATTGTGCGCCATATGTATGCCGGCAAACAGGCAATCAAAGGACTCTATGCGGCACTCATGGAGGAGCCGAAGATGCTGCCGAGCTATTTTCGAACCCAGCTGGAGCGGCGTGCGCAGCATCGCGTGATCGCTGACTATATTGCTTCCATGAGTGACCGATTCGCGATGAAGCTTTTTAACGAGCTTTACGGGAAACTATAGGCGAGAGCGTCATCGCGTCTCTTAACATTTGCAGAGAGAATCCGGTAAGTTATCCATAACAGGTTTTTTATTATTTTGGAAATGCTAGATTGTTTCAATGAAAAAAGAGACACTGAACAAGCGTACAATTCTGACAAACAGGATGATGTCATATATTTACAAGAATATCGATATCGATATCAATCTGGATTGGCTGTGCGAAGAGATGATGATAAGCAAATTCCATATGCTTCGAATCTTCAAAGAAGCGTTTGGCAGAAATATCTACGAAAGCATCAAAACGATTCGTCTGCAAAAAGCCTCGAATCTGCTGATTACCAATCGCTGCTCAACGATCACCGAGATCGGAAACAAATGCGGATACAGTTCCCAGTCTTCTTTTATCCGGGCCTTCAAAGCACGGTTCGATATGACACCAAAAGAGTGGAAACACGGCGGATACAAAGTGTATTCAAAGACAATCATCGCCAACTCCGAACATCCTACCCTGAACTCTACGGCGGATTTTACGGATATGGTACCCGAAATCGTTCAGATGCCCGCGATAGATGTCTACTACATCCGGAATCAGGGCTATAACAGAAGCATCAAGCAGACCTGGCAGAAGCTCCATACCTGGGCGCTGTGCAATGACATTGCACACTACCAGCACATTGGCCTTTATCACGATAATCCCAGTATAACACCCCATGAATCGTGCCAGTACATCGCCTGCATAAAAACGGAACATGACGTGCATGATGGCCGCCTCCCCAAGTTTCAAATCTCCGGCGGTACCTATGCGCGATTTGATCTGATTGGGGTGTATGGTGATGTGCTGAAGCTCATTCAGTGGGTGTATCACGAATGGCTGCCGCAAAGCGGCTATGAGACGACAACGAGACCGCCGTATGCGCTGTATCGCAAGAATCATTTTCTAAACGACGCCAGTGAATTCGATCTCTCTTTTTATGTCGCAGTCTATTATTGAAACCCACTCCCTTTTCGTGAAGTCATGACAGAATAACCATCACGTCCGATAGGATGCATTTGCCGCCGTATTTTTTGATAAAAGCGCGTATATTCTCTTTTAGTGCAACGAACTGCTCTTCATCCACCAGGGTGAAGAAGTAGTCGTTGCTGCACACTTCCGAGACATCATCGGCTGGTTTGAGACCGTGTCCGCCGCGTCCTTCCACATCCTGAATCAGTGTGTAGTTCTTGACACCATTGTCTTTGAACATCGTCAGGAGTCTATTCAGGTAGACCGATTCGACGATGACTTCAACTTTTTTCATTGTTTGCATGATTCAACTCCAGAACATAGTGATCACATAATAGTAAAGCGGAATGCCTAACGAGATATTAAACGGGAATGTCACCGCGAGACTGAGGGGCAGATAGAGCCCGGGATTCGCTTCGGGAACCGACAGACGCATCGCGGCAGGTACCGCAATATACGATGCGCTCGCACTGAGCAGCGCCAGCAGGAAAGCGTCTCCCCTGGTGAGCTCGAAAAGATTCGCAAAGCCCATGGAAATCAATGCGTTGACGATGGGCATCACAATGGCGAAAACAATTAAAAACGTGCCCACTTTTTTGAGTTCGTAGATACGCTTGGCTGCGACCAGGCCCATGTCCAGCAGGAAAAATGCGAGCATGCCCTTAAAGAGTTCTCCAAAGAGCGGTTCCATGGAGTGCCATCCGCGTTCCGCAGTCAATATTCCGATGATGAGCGCACCGACAAGCAGGAAAACCGAAGGGTTCAAAAAAGCTTCCCGCATAATTTCGCTCCAGTTCGCTTTCTCCTTTGGCTGCCCGTTTTTGTCGGTCTTGATAAAGATGGCGGCCATGACAAGCCCTATCACGATCGCCGGCGATTCCATGAGAGCCATTGCCGCTACCATATAGCCTCCGTAGTCAACATTGACACTCTCAAGGTAGGTCATCCCCGTGATAAACGTCACGGCGCTGATGGAACCGTATGTCGCCGCAATGGCGACCGCGTTGTAATTGTCCAGCTTGATGCGTAAAAAAAAGAAGCTGTAAACTGGGACGATCACCGCCATCGCCGTGGCCAGTCCGAGTGCGGCCAGCACATACAGGTTGAAGCCGCTGTTGGAGAGTTCGTAGCCACCGTGCAGGCCTATGGCGATGAGAAGGTAAAGCGAAAACAGTTTCGGTAATGGTTGCGGAATCGTTAGTTCCGATTTTAAAAATACGGCCAGCATTCCCAGAAAAAAGAACATGACGGGCGGATTAAGCATATTTTGCATGATGAGATCGAGGTTCATAGGCATCCTTTCTTTTCAGGCCGTCGGCCCGGCAGATTTGCTGATTTACGTGGTGAAGCAGTCTGATGAAGGGCAGGCGAGCCTGCCCCTTCGACCCTGGGGTCCGGTCATTCGCCCTGCCCGAGCGAATACGCGCGTTCCCCGTTTTCAAACGTATAGAGATTCTCGGTCTTGATCACTTCTATGCCTGCGGCATCGATGCTGTTCATCATGTCAGTAATATCGCTGTTCGTGATAGTATTTCCCTGTGTCTTGTTGTAGAAACGGCATCGCCAGTGATCGGTCAGGAAGGTTTCCGGATGCCCGTTCGGATAGACCTTCTGGCCACGATTGGAGATCATTTTCAAGGCGATGTTCGTGCCTTCCGCCAGTTCGACCAGCTTATCGCCGATGGTATTGGCATCGCAGTCGTCACGGGTGAAAATATCGCAGCCGATCAGGTTCATCTTTTCGTTACGGACATTGGTCAGTACCGGTTTTTTGATTTTGATTGCCGAGTCGTATTTGACCGGCGCCAGCGAGGATGGCATCTGCCCAAGCCTTTCTATGACGGCATCGGCGAACTCTTTTGTCCCTACTTCAGTGTGCGGCTTGCCTTCGGCCTTGAGCTTGCGCGCCAGGTCATAGGTAACGATGCCGTCTTCAATCGTTTTCAGCCATGCGTTGTGGACCTTTTCCGCGACTTCAGGCTGACCGACCTGTACCATCATCATGACGCCGGAGAGCAGCAGACCCGATGGGTTAGCCTTGTTCTGGCCGGCGTGGCGCGGAGCGGAACCATGGATCGCTTCATACATCGCGATGTCATCACCTACATTCGCGCCCGGTGCGATACCGACGGAACCGGTCATCAGGCCCAGGATGTCCGTCGCGACGTCGCCGTAGAGATTCGGCATCAGTACCATGTCGAAATCTTGAGGGGCGTCGACCAGTTTTGCCATCCCGATATCAATGATCCAGTCATCTGCCTGAATATCGGGGTACTTCTTTGCCGTTTCGTAGAATACTTTGACAAAAAGTCCGTCTGTAATTTTCATGATATTGTCTTTGATCATACAGGTGATACGTTTACGGCCATACGCTTTTGCGTATTCAAAGGCATATTGACAGATTTTCTCGCAGCCCGGGCGGGTGATGATTTTCAGGCACTGCGTGACTTCCGGCGTCTGCTGGTGTTCGATACCGGCATAGAGATCCTCTTCGTTCTCGCGTATCGTCACAACGTCCATTCCCGGGAAACGGGAAGGAATGAACGGATCGTAGGCGATCGCCGGGCGGACATTGGCGTAGAGTCCAAGTGTTTTCCG
>JANTHE010000072.1 GCA_024762585.1 Sulfuricurvum sp.
AGCCGACTTTAATCCACGCGGTAATGTTCATACTGTCATCGAGATTGACAGTAGAAGCCTAATTATATAAATAATAAAAATTTATATTATAATTGTTCTTTTTTTACCTATTGTGTGATATTATTTCTCCAAATGAAGCAGAGGTTATTAAAGAATGCAACAATCACTCGCGGACTATTTCACCAAGCAGATGCAGCGGCAACTGGAGAAACGTTCTGAGAAAAAAGTTAACAGCATCATGATGGATATGCGTGACGACGGTCTCGATTTTTATGCCGAGCTCAGCCAGGAAGTTCCGCTGAGTTATTATTGTCGCGGTACGCGCTATGTCAAATCGCCAGAGGGAAATTTTACAATGGAAGCAGCAGACGGGACAGCGCTGGCTATTGATGAAAACGAATTCCGAAGCCGTTTGGATTATGCCCTCTCTTGTATTGGTGCCAGTTCAGAAGCCGGTGTTTCTGTTTTAGTCAAAAAACATATCAAAGAGCAATAAGCAAAAAGTGCACACACTGACACTGATGCGGCATGCGAAATCTTCTTGGAAAGATACATCGCTTAGCGATCTTGACCGGCCGCTTAACGGCCGGGGGAGACGGGCTGCAGTTGCGATGGCAAAACGGCTCAAAATTGCAGGCTATCTTCCTGATTTGGTCATTGTTTCATCAGCACTGAGGACGCAGCAGACGGCACAGGCGCTTCAGAAGGTATATCGCGGGCAACTGCGGCTAATAACGGAGCCGATACTCTATGAAGCGACACCTGCTGACTATGAAACAGTAATACATCGTGTCGATGAAGCAATTGATCATCTAATGATGATCGGTCATAACCCCACAATGGAGTGGCTTGCATCTGTATTGTCAGGACGGGATGTCACGCTGCCAACCGCTGCGTATATTCGATTCAAAATTGCGAATCAGTGGCAACATTTTTCGATGGCACCCTGTGTAGAGATGGATTACGATTTTCCCAAATCGCGTTAGGATGCTCAAATCAGATGCGTTATAATTGCGAAAAAATTGGAGTAAGATATGGGTAGAGCGTTTGAATACCGTCGGGCGGCGAAAGAGAAGCGCTGGGGCACGATGTCCCGGATTTTTCCGAAACTGGCCAAAACGATCACAATGGCGGCCAAAGCCGGAGGGCCGGACCCAGATATGAATCCGCAATTGCGTCTTGCCATTCAGACGGCCAAGGCACAGAATATGCCAAAAGACAATATCGAAGCGGCAATCAAGCGCGCCAGCGGAAAAGACGCCGCAGATATCGCCGAGGTAAATTTTGAAGGCAAAGGACCGCACGGTGCCTTGGTTTTTGTCGAATGCGCAACGGACAACAATAACCGCACCGTCGCAAATGTGCGCAGCTATTTCAACAAGGCAAAAGGTGAACTGCTCAAAACAGGGTCTTTGGAATTTATGTTCGACCGCAAGGCCGTATTCGAATTTGATAAAACAGACGATATGGATCTCGAAGAACTGGAACTTGAACTGATCGATGCCGGGCTCGAAGAGCTGGACGAGAACGAAGGAACGATTTACGTCTACGGAGACTATACCAGTTTCGGATCATTGCAAGAGGCGCTCGAAGGGATGGGTATCGAAGTGAAGAAAGCTTCTTTGCAGCGCATTCCGAACAATCCGCAACACTTTACTGAAGAGCAGATGGAAGAAGTTGAGAAGCTCATTGATAAGCTTGAAGAGGACGATGATGTCCAAGCGGTTTATACCAACATCGAATAGAGATGCTTCGGTTCTTACCTGACTGCTCTTTTTGTAATCACTCCATAACATCTTTGCGCTACGCTTTCTGATATGATTGCTGAAAATTTCAGCGTCAAGGCGCTCTTGACGCCGTTTTGAAGCGCAATGTCCGAAAGGGCACAGAAGGATTGCGATGAAAAAACATACCAAAATACTTGCCACGGTCGGTCCGGCCTGCGAATCGGTCGAGACACTCGAGCAGATGATCCGCGCCGGTGTCAACGTGTTTCGTCTTAATTTCAGTCATGGGACGCATGCTTACCATGAAGCGAATCTCAGGCGAATCCACGAAGCCGCAGGACGCTGCGGGTTGATTGTGGGTGTGCTTCAGGACATCAGCGGACCCAAGGTGCGCATCGGCGAGATCGAGGGAAGTGTTGAGCTAAAACCTGGTGATATTATTGAGTTTGCCAATGCCCCGGTGGTTGGCCGCTTCTTGAAACCCGGAACACTCACGCTCAGCCTCAATCGTCCGGAACTGCTGGAGAAGGTTAAAAAAGGCGAATCGATCTATTTCGCAGATGGATCCCTGCGGACGACCGTGGTGAGAACCGGAAAAAAGGTAATGTGTGAAGTACAGAATCATGGAAAACTCAGTTCTAAAAAAGGGGTGAACTTCCCTCAGACATCACTTGGTATAGATGTTTTGACAGATAAGGACAGGCTCGATATTGCCTGGGGGGTGAAGCATGGTGTAGACTTCATGGCGATTTCGTTTGTGCAGACCGCTTCGGATATGGAAGATGCCCGCAGCGAAATGGAAAAACACGGCGGAAAAGCACAGCTGATCGCCAAAATTGAAAAGTTTGATGCCGTTGAAAACATCGATGCTATTTTAAACACAAGTGACGGGTTGATGGTTGCGCGGGGTGATCTGGGCATCGAAGTTCCCTATTATAAGGTTCCTACCATTCAGAAGATGCTGATCCGTAAAGCTAACGAAGCAAGCAAACCTGTTATCACGGCAACGCAGATGCTGCTGTCGATGACGCAGGCCGAGCGGGCGACCCGGGCCGAGATTAGCGATGTGGCCAATGCTGTACTCGACGGCACAGACTGTGTCATGCTTTCTGAAGAGAGTGCGGTCGGTGCCTATCCTGTCAAGGCGGTAGAGACGATGACGCAGACTATCCGTGAAACGGAGAAGATCTACTCATACCATAAATTTGAGCAGTTCAACTGTTTTGATGAGATGGATGTCATTGACGAATCGACAGTGCTGCTGTCACAAAAAATTGATGCCAGGGCGATTTTGGCCATGACGGCTTCGGGCCAGTCGGCTAAAAAACTGGCTCGTTACCGGCCGGAGAAACCAATTTTTGCTGTGATGCATAATGAGAGGATTGCAAGAATGTTGACGTTGGTTTGGGGTGTTGTTCCCGCTTTTTTGACCCGAACATCCACCGTGGACAAAATGTTGATCGAGGTGGTGCAAAGTGGTCAGGAGCGTGGTGTTCTTGACAAGAATGCCATGTACATTGTGACAGCCGGAGACCCGGTCGGTGTTCCCGGGACGACCAATACTATACGCATTTTGCGCAAAAATGAAATGGAATATTTTGCGACGGCACCACTTGCAAAGCGGTCAAAAAAGATGCCATCGGGTTCTGCAACCCTGTTTTAAAAGGAATAAAAAATGAGTGAAACTGCCAATGTCTGCGATATCATAATTTTTGGGGGGCATGGGGATCTTTCCCTG
Source organism: Sulfuricurvum sp. (assembly GCA_024762585.1). Classification (GTDB taxonomy): domain Bacteria; phylum Campylobacterota; class Campylobacteria; order Campylobacterales; family Sulfurimonadaceae; genus Thiomicrolovo. Next base: position 3,466 of record JANTHE010000072.1, read on the forward strand.
CGCAAACTGATCCCCGCACTTTATCACCTCTGCAGCGACGGCTATCTGGCTGCGCCCAGCCGAATCATCGCCACCAGCCGGGAAGAAACGAGCCGTGAGGAGCATGTTGCTCTGGTGCGCGAAAAACTGCAGCTGTTTTTGAAATCGGACTGCTTTATTGAAGAGAAGTGGGAAGCATTTGAAAAAAAACTGGAAGTGGTAACTTTGGACCTCGGGATTGACGAGAGTTACGAAGCACTGGCAAATATGCTTGGTGAATTCCCTGAACGCGAGCGTGTCAATTATCTTTCTACTGCACCGAGTTTTTTTGGTCCTATCTGTAAGGCGCTGGGTCATTGGGGGTTGATAACGCCTCAAAGCAGGGTAGTGCTTGAAAAACCGATAGGACGGGATCTGGTATCTTCGCAGGCCATCAATGATGAGGTATCGCGCTATTTTGAAGAGCAGGCGATTTTTCGCATCGATCATTACCTGGGCAAAGATACGGTTCAGAATATCATCGCGATGCGTTTTTCCAATATGCTGTTCATGCCCCTGTGGAACGGGCAGGACATTGACCATATTCAGATTACGGCGGCCGAGAGTGTCGGGCTGGAGGGGCGCCACAGTTATTATGAGGATTACGGCGCATTTCGCGACATGATTCAGAACCACCTGATGCAGCTGTTGTGTCTGGTGGCGATGGAGCCGCCCTGTTCGCTCGATGCCGACAGCATCCGGGACGAGAAGGTGAAGGTGCTTCGCTCACTGCGGCCGTTCACGCCCGACGACGTGCGCGAGAAGACCGTGCGCGGACGCTACAAGGCGGGGGTCATCGATGCACAGAAAGTTCCCGGCTACCTCGAGGAAGGCGTATCGTCCGACTCCAACACAGAAACCTTCGCCGCAGTACGGGTCGATGTCGATAACTGGCGCTGGAAAGGGGTGCCTTTTTACCTACGAACCGGCAAGCGGATGAGCAAGCGCTATACGGAGATCGTTGTGCAGTTCAAGGAGGTGCCGTATCAGATATTCGCAAACAAGGGGCGATGTATTTCACCCAACCGTCTGGTGATCATGCTGCAACCCGAAGAGAGCATCAAACTCAAGATCATGACAAAAACCCCCGGACTTTCCGAACAGATGCATCTGCAGGAGATGGCACTTGATCTCAATATTCCTGAAAATGCACCGCGAACCCCCGAGGCGTACGAGCGGCTGCTGCTCGATGTCATCCGCAATAACGCAACGCTGTTTATGCGCCGCGACGAGGTCGAAGCAGCCTGGAAATGGGCTGATCCGATTCTCTCAGAGTGGGAGGCGGGTGCGGTGCCGTTGAAGAATTATGCCGCGGGAAGTGACGGTCCGAGCAGTTCGATCGCGATGATCGAACGCGACGGCAGGAGCTGGTATGAAGAGCTCTGAGATCCAGTTTCATATCTTTGATTCGCTCCAGACGCTGCACAGTACGTTTGCCTACCGCGTTGCCAGGGACCTGGAAATAGCCATCGCCGAGAAGGGGGAAGCGTCGCTGATGCTCTCAGGCGGCAATACGCCACGCCCTTTTCTGGTGGAACTGGCCAAGGAGTCGCTGGCATGGGAGCGGGTGACGGTGGGATTGGTGGATGAACGCTGGATCGATCCGGAATCGGGACAGAGCAACGAGAACCTGGTGCGCACTGAGCTGCTCGGGAGCGGGGCGGATGCGGCAACGTTTCTGCCGATGTACCGTGATGCAAAACGTCCCGAAGAAGCGTGTGCGGAGGTTGAGGCGAGTTACCGGGCGCATTTCCCGTTTGATGTTGTCGTGCTCGGGATGGGAAATGACGGGCATACCGCTTCACTTTTTCCAAACCGGCCGGAGCTCGATGCACTGCTTTCTACCAAGTCGCTTTGCGGCGTATGCGAAGCCCCGGTCGAGCCCAAAGCGCGCATGACACTTACGCTGCACGCCATTGCCCATGCAACACACTGCTATTTGCACATTGAAGGCGGAACGAAACTGGCGGTATACGAAGAAGCGCTGGAAGGCGACGGTGATGTGCATGCCATGCCCATTCGCGCCGTCTTGAACCACCCGGATATCCTGTTGGAAGTCTTTTATGCTTAGGAGGAAAGCCATGCATCCTGTAATCACCGAAGTGACTGAACGCATCATCGAACGGTCCAAGCCGACCCGTACCCGTTATCTGGAGCGGATTGAAGCGGCGCATCATGCACATCACGCCGCGCGCGAAGTGCTGGGCTGCAGCAACCTTGCCCATGCCATGGCGGCGGAATCGCCGACGGAAAAATCGAAACTGGCAGCTTCGGTAACACCGCATATCGGCATTGTCACTGCTTATAACGATATGCTCTCGGCGCATCAGCCGTTTGCGACCTACCCGCCACTGATTAAACGTGCACTGATGGAGGTCGGAGCGACGGCTCAGGTCGCCGGGGGCGTCCCGGCCATGTGTGACGGCGTGACGCAGTCGCAGCCGGGGATGGAACTCTCCTTGTTCAGCCGCGATACCATTGCAATGAGCACTGCCATCGCGTTGTCGCACAATGTCTTCGACGGTGCGCTTTATCTGGGGGTGTGCGACAAGATCGTACCGGGGCTCTTCATCGGGGCGATGGCCTTTGGACATCTGCCGGCACTTTTTGTGCCGGCCGGGCCGATGAACTCGGGGATCAGCAATGCCAAGAAGGCACTGGTTCGCCAGGAGTATGCGCAGGGAAAGGTGGGCAAGGATGCCCTGCTCAAAACGGAAGCCGCGTCGTACCACAGCAGCGGCACCTGTACGTTTTACGGGACCGCCAACTCCAACCAGATGCTGATGGAGGTGATGGGGCTGCATATTCCTGGAAGTGCATTTGTCAACACGAACACGCCGCTGCGCGACCGGTTGACTGAAACTGCCGCAAGGCGGATTTCCGAAATGACCCAATTGGGCGATGCGTACATGCCCGTCGGCCGCATGATTGACGAGCGCAGTTTTGTCAATGCCATCATCGGTCTGATGGCCACGGGAGGCTCTACCAATCATACGTTGCATCTCATTGCCATGGCCAAAGCGGCGGGCATTGCATTGAACTGGGATGATTTCGACGCGCTGTCGGCTGTGACGCCGCTGCTGTGCAAGATGTACCCCAACGGGCAGGCGGATGTCAACCATTTCCGCGAAGCGGGCGGTATGGGGCTGGTCATCCGCGAACTGCTCGAGGCGGGATTGCTGCATGAAGAGGTGCAGACGGTGATGGGACGGGGGCTGCACCGTTATACCGAACGCCCGGCACTGCAGGAGGATGCGTTGGTCTTCCGTCCCGCCCCGTCCCGCTCGCTGGATTCGGAGGTGGTCAGTTCGGTCGAGATGCCGTTTTCGCACGAAGGCGGCCTTGCGCTGCTGGAGGGCAATCTTGGCCGCAGTGTCATCAAGATCTCGGCGCTCAAGCATGAACAGATGCGTATCGAGGCCGAAACGCGCGTGTTCGATTCGCAGGAGGCGCTGCAAAACGCATTCAAGGCAGGAGAACTGGAGCGCGATTTCATCGCCGTCGTACGCTTTCAGGGGCCGGGGGCAAACGGCATGCCGGAACTGCACGGTCTTATGCCGCCGCTGGGTGTGCTGCAGGACAAGGGCTATAAGGTCGCCATTGTGACAGACGGCCGGATGTCCGGGGCGTCGGGCAAGGTGCCCTCGGCCATTCATGTGACGCCCGAAGCACTGCACGGCGGCATGCTGGCCAGGGTGCGAGACGGCGATCGCATGGTGCTTGATGTGCACGAAAAACGTCTCGAACTGCTGGTGGATCAAGACGAACTGGCGCAAAGAACGGCCGAAATGCCCAATCTGACGGCCAATCGGCACGGCATGGGGCGTGAGCTCTTCGGTGTGTTGCGCGGCAATGTCTCCAGTGCGGAAGCGGGGGCGACCATTTTCGACGCCGTCGGGGAGGAGCGCGCATGAGGGCACGTGAACTGTTCGCCGTCTCGCCCGTGGTGCCGGTCGTCGTATTGGAAAACGCCGACGACGCGGTCCCGCTGGCCGAAGCACTGCTTGAAGGCGGTGTCGGCATTATGGAGGTGACGCTGCGCAGCGAGGCGGCGCTGGCCTCGATCGAGGCGATTGCCAAAGCGGTGCCGCAGATGCATGTCGGTGCCGGGACCGTTATGAACGCTAACGACCTGTTACGGGTGCGTGATGCCGGCGGCGAATTTTCGTTTAGTCCCGGTATCAGCGCAGAGCTTCTACAAACAAGTGCACACGAAAGTATAACCTTTATTCCCGGTGTAGCCACGGCCAGTGAAGTGATGATGGCTTTGAATGCGGGAATAGAGAGTTGTAAGCTTTTTCCGGCAACAGCCGTGGGCGGCATCGGTTTGCTTAAAGGATTTGCTGGACCCTATTCAACGATGCGTTTCTGTCCGACGGGGGGAATTAATCTAAACAATATGAATGATTTTTTGGCATTGCCGAATGTGGATTGTGTCGGCGGAAGCTGGATAGTGCCAAAAGCCGATATTCAAAAAAAACTATTCGCAAATATATCGGCGCTTTGCAAAGAGTGTATCACTCATTATGAAGATGGGGTATGACGCAATACCCTTCATTTGAAATGGTACTGAAGTCATTGCATTCTATTTTTTCTTCACATCCTTCTTGGGGGCGTT
>JANTHE010000073.1 GCA_024762585.1 Sulfuricurvum sp.
TAGAGGGCATAAAAGATGCCGCAATTGTATTGGGTACAGGAGAGCAGGAGGTGTATGTATTCGTTGATCCGCTCTGCCCGCATTCACGCAAATTCATCTCCATGGTAACCGGCAACAAAAGAATGCTGAGGAAATATCGCTATTTTGTCTATCTTTATTCAATACCGAGGCTGAATTCCCAAGCGGCCGTCAATGCAATCTATCGCGCGAACGACCCTGTAGCGCGTCTGATGGATGTGATGTTGGCAGATGAGACGATCTCTTCTAGACACGAAGATGCATCATCAACGCCGGTGCAACGGATAGAAGCGGTTGCAGAGCAGATCAATGTTTATAAGCGCCCTTATCTTTTTTTGGTGAAATAGAGGCAATAGTTATGTATTATAAAACCCCGAATGTCAGACATTATGTTGATTTTATTGTCCGATACCGGATGATAATGCTTCTTCTTTACCTGGCGCTTGTTTTAATCTCTGTACTGTTTTATCGGCCTACGATCCTCTCCTCTGATGCTATGTTCTGGCTCAAAGATTCCAAAGAACTCAAACGTTCCGAATCGCAGCAGTTTGCCACCCAATATATGTCGAGATTGACCATTTCCGTCCCCCGTTTCGATGAAGAGATGAAAACTGAACTGGCGAATCTCCAAACCCGTTTGTTGCGCGTGGACGGTGTGACGGGGGTGCGCTCGCTATTCAGCCGTGATCTGGGGACGGCAGTAGATGCCAATAGTACTTCAGGGATGGTCGGTGTCATCAATACCGGAAGTATGGACGCACTGCATTTGAGAAAACTGGTGAAAGAGCTGCATAATGATTATTGCAACGTTGTAGATGATGATTTCATGACGTTTCGTTTCTTTATTTTGTCAAATACCCCATTTATGCCCGGAGAAATAAAAATTCCCGGGACATATCGTATCACTTCCACGGCTGCGAAGGTCGAATGGAGTCAGAATATCTGGTATCTTGGAATGTTTATAGCGCTGCTGATCGTGCTGTTTCGGAGCCTGTTTCGTAATTTTGTCTCCGCATTCAGTGCCTTGGGTGTGCTGATAATCAGTACCGTACTGACTTTTTTATTGATCTATTTGTTGACAGGTATCAAGGCTGTGCACATGGCAATGCCATTCATCACTATCAGTATTACCCTGGTAGATTTTCTATATTTTTATTATCGATGGCATGTTTCTCACTATAAGCATGACAGAAAAAATGCGCTGATTCGTATGCTTGAGCGTAGTGTTGCACCCTCTTTCTGGACCACCATAATTACCATGCTTGGTCTTGGCAGTCTGCTGTTTATTGATTCGGATATTATTCGGTTGCTGTGTTTGGGTGTTATCCTCTCTTCATTGACAGGCTATATTGTTAACTTAACATTTCTTCCGGCTTTGCTGAGTTTTTTTGAACTGAAAAATACACATGTTCCTTATGCAAAATTCGGGTTTTGGCTGGCATCGAACGAATTGCACTACAATAGAAAATATCTGTTTGGTTTTCTGGGGCTGACCTTTACGTTGATTCTATCCGGTGTCTATCTTATATACGGAGAACGCAACAGTTTTTTTGAGTTGAATGTTAAAAACGAACAGATAGAAGTGAAAATTCCGTACGAGCAGCTGAATCTTGCATTGATCGATTCCATCGATCGTTTTACTTCCGATCTGAGTGCACATTTTGATGAGGGATTGGGCGAAGTTGTTTCACTGTCGACCATCATTAAAAGTCTCAATAACGCTAACACACAAACAGATAAGCTCGATACGGAGGCATTGTTGCAGGCGCTGTTCTATCTTGATTTGTACGGCCTGGCGGATAAATATTATGATAAGAATGCTGTGACGCTGCAGATTAATTTGTTTGATATCAATAAAATCGAACTTATTGATTGGCTGACGCATTATGAGGGGCTCAATATCTATTTTATTGACCATGAGACTCTGCTTGGCAGTGCGAAATTCAATCAAACTGTTCTGCTGGCGACCTCGATGTTCTCGGCTCTGTTGATCATAGGAATGATTATGGGATGGATTTTTCGGGTTTGGGGAATGATTTTTGTGGGATTTATTGCAAATGCCACCCCGATAGCCTGGTTCGGATTGCTGGTCAAACTGCTGGATATTCCACTGAGTTTTGAGATGTTGATTGCCATGACAATTTCTGTAGCGTTAGCCTCGGATGCTACCGTCCATTTTGCGTATAAGTTTTTCAGAGGGCGCTATTACGGCAGAAGTTTTAAACATTCCCTTCAGAAGATGTTTTTTTATTCGGGTATTCCGGTGACAATTGGTTCGGCTGTACTGATGAGTGTGTTTGCCGCTTTGCAGTTCTCACAGGTACACTCTTTGCAGCTGATCGGTACCTACAGTGCAATCATGATAATACTGTCACTGCTGACAGATCTGTTTTTATTGCCGGTGTTATTGCTGTTTATTGATTGGTTTGATGCCAAAGAGCATGAAAGTACACGTCACCAAAATGGGGCACCGGTCTTTTAGAAACTGCTTTTAAGATCAGGCGATAGCCTCTTCAATCTGTGCCAAAGCGAGCTTCTTGCCGTTCTCTTCTTCGTCAGCATTCCACCAGTACTCTATGATGTTATGTTCGATGGTGCCCAGCAGATCGACTGGCAGGTTGGCGAAAACCTCGAATGAGCTGATCTCATCGTGCGAAACCCCTTTGGCTTTTGCGAGCGTATTGACCAGCTCGCGGATAGACTTCTCTATGTCGGTCGGTTCGGGCATGGGGGCCTCTTCCGTGGGCTCTGGAATGACTCGGGCATAATCAATCCAGGTTTTGATCTCACCTTCGAGGTAATCATAGCCCTGGATCCGGTAGCACAGAATACGGGCGTCACCATAGAGGATCTCCTCGCTCTCGTCCAGGACGTCTGTAGTCGTTGGTACGCCGTTATTGAGATAGACCTCAACGCGTTCGTTTTCGCGCAGCGTACTGGCGGTTTCAAAAGCGTTTCGTGCGTGTTTGAGCAGTTCGTTTTTCAACGTTTCTTTATCCATAGTGTTCCTTCAGTTCATATAGGGGATGTCCAAAACGGCATCGCGGTCTTCGGCTTCATACTCAAAAGTTTCCTGCCGGGTGATGGCATCGATTGTCCGGGTAACGGCCAGCCGCTGCAGCGGATGCAGCCGCTGCGATTCCAACTCCATGACGATGGCATCGCAGTAGTGATTGGTGATGATGGGGTGCCAAATGCTTATTTTTTCCGATACGGTTTCGGCAAACGTCTTGAGCGCTTCAAGCGAGCGCCCTTCCGTTTTGGGAAGTTTTCGCACAAGGTTCCGGACAAACTGTTTGGTGAAATAGGGTTCGCCCAGATTCAGCAGGCGCGACGCAGCATCGATGTCGGCTTCGTTTTCACTGTAACTGTACGCATAGCGAAAGTGTTCGCAGACCCACTCGGTGTAGCGCGGGTAGTGCTCGAGTACCATGACCAGTTCGGTGAGGTCCTGATCGATCAGGACCTGAAAGAGGCTGACGGTATTTTTACTGATGCGTCTCCAGTGCGGTTCTTCGGGCTGAAAATTGTCTTTTTCCAATATGACCCGATAGCGTTCTATCTGGATCGCTTCAGCGCTGAGCCGTCCTTTTTGACTGTATTCCGCCATCCGTATCAGGCACTTATGTCGCGGGAGTTATGAAAATCCCACAGCTGTTTGTAGTGCGTATCGAGCTGCGAAAGCACGCCGTCGGTGGCGATCAGGTCTTTCAGCTTCCCGAATCGTTCGCCGGGGAATCGGTCATACCACTCCTGCATTTCCAGTTTGAGCGCATTGCGGCGTGCGACTGTCTCCACAATCATATGACGGATCTCTTCCATCTCTTTTGTAATGACTTCAGTCATGGCTGCATCCGCACTGGCAGTTGCCTGTGGCTGTTCCCGGATCGAGATAGGTCTCGGCGTTTTCGCGAACGACCTTGACAAAGTTGTTCGTGTCAATGCCTTCTATAATGGTACCGAGCGACAGCGGCTCTTTGCCGATATAGAAGATGTCGATCCCCGCTTTGTCCAGTGCGCCGAAAGGACCGTTGCCCATATAGGAGTAGGTGACGGCATTGACATTGAGCTCTTTGAGCGCCTTGGCAGTGGCGATGCCGTCGCCTTTGCCGTTGTTGGGTACGAAATGAAACGCCTTTTCGCTGCGGTCGAAAATAGCAAAAGCTGTCACATTGCCGAACAGCTTGGAGGAGCGGGCCTCCATGGAAGCCGTGTCCACGGGTATAGCGATCATGGTCGCCTCCTAAATAGTTTTCAGTTATATATGCAACTACTGTTCTAAGAATTTGGAACATCATTTGCATATAGTTTGGCATGAAAAAGTATGAACTGGATTATATGGGCTTTTCGAACGAAGACGGCGACGGGTGCGTCGCGATTGTTGTCGATTTTCCTGACATCAAAGGGATCGGCGATACCTTTGAAGAGGCCAGAGAGGATGCTTACGAGCGTCTTGAACACTATTTTAACACGCAGAAGGAGAAAGTGATGACGACATTCGAAGCGGGTGTGAGCGCGTATGAAGCGAAACAGTATAAAGAAGCATATGCATATTTTGTCGATTCGGCGCAGAAGGAGAGTATGGATGCCATGGTGAACCTGGGGGTGATGGCTATGCAGGGCAAAGGGTGCGAACGCAGTATCGACACTGCGAAAGAGTGGTTTTCGAAAGCCGCCGACGGCGGCAGTATGCATGCCATGATGAGCCTCGCGCAGATCCATGAGAAGGGTCTGGACGGCTCGCCGGATGCAGGTGTGGCATTAAAATGGTATCGGGCTGCGGCGGATGTCGGTCATGTTGATGCCCAGCTTAAAACCGGGATGCTGCTGCGTGAAAAGGGTCAAAATGCTGAGGCGATGCGCTATCTGATCACCGCGGCGCACAATAATAACGCACAGGCACAGGAGATTATCACCTATGCCAGCAACAAAGAGCTTGCGACGGTGTTGAACAAACCGTTTAGAACATTGACGGCCGAGCAGCAGCGCGCATTGGTGCTGAAGATGATCGATGAAAAGATTCGCCCGACGCTCGAGGCCGACAGCGGCGGGATTGAACTGCTCAATTATGTTCCGGGCGATACCCCTCAGGTGTGGCTGCACTATCTCGGTGCGTGTTCGGGATGTCACCTTGGTTCGACGTCGACGGCAGACATGCTGCTCGACCGCTTCGAGGAATTGATTGACAAAAATGTCGTGCTTTATCTGATGTAGCGGGGAGTGAAGAATGAATAAGATTGAAGCAGTCGTTACCGATATTGAAAAGACGGATATCGTCACCTATATCACTGCCAAACATTCCGACACCTCGATCCGTCTGATTAAAACCAAAACGCCGTTGTGGCTGGATAAGGGTGAAAGCGTCTATCTTGCGTTTCAAGAGGCCTCGGTCTGTATCAGCAAAGAGTGCCCCGGACGCGTTTCTATTGAAAACCGCGTGCCCGGTGAAGTGAAGCGCATTCGCAGCAAGGGATCATTGTGCGAACTGACCATCGAAAGTGATATTGGTACCGTTGTCTCTTTAATTACAGAAAAGGCATGTGCAGAGCTGGGGCTTTCGGAAGGGTGCCGCGCAACGATGCTGCTGCGCGGTATCGATATTCAGCTTGAACCGAACGTAGCTCCGATGAACGCTGAATCACTTTCAAAGTCTGCGGGAACGAAAGATGCAAATTGAACAATATATTTTAATAGGAGAAACAATATGGCAGTAATGATTACAGAAGAGTGCATCAACTGTGATGCATGTGCGCCGGAGTGTCCGGTAGCAGCAATTTTGAGTGACGACAACGAAAAGAATCCGTACGACGGAGAGCGCTTCTACGTCAAACCGGAAACCTGCGTAGAGTGTGTCGGTCATGCTGATGCCCCGCGTTGTGCCGAAGCGTGTCCGACAGAGGGCTCCATTGTTTGGGATATGCCTTATACGACGGAGTTTGAAGAGTACTACGTCAGCGGAAACGAAAGCGGTACCTACAAGATTCGTGAGCATAAGAAAAAGGGCCTGATGCTGCCCTCGGTCAAGGCGCAGGCATTCATGGATGAGATTGGTATGGATGTGCGTGAAGCACATGCCAACGTCGCGGATTCATTTTAAGGAGCAGTTGTGAGGGTTGCATTCGCTTCGTCGTCGGGGGAAAAGGTTGATCAGCATTTCGGCTGGTCGAAGACATTTTATCTTTACGAAGTCGGCAAGGATAATGCCGAGCTGCTCAAAACGATCGACAGTTCTGATGAGCCTGAAGAGGAAGTGGCAAAACTCAACTACAAGATCGGTACGATCGAGGAGGCGGACATTATGTACTGTACCCAGATCGGTCCGAAAGCCTCGAAGATGGTACAGGCCGCAGGGATTCACCCTGTCCGTGTCGCGGAAGGTGAAGATCTCGCCGGTGCTGTAAAGGGCCTGCAGGAGATGCTTAACACGCAGCCGCCGATATGGCTGATGCGTATTTTTCATAAAGCCGCGCAGCGAGAAGCGTAACGGCTACCTGTAAAGGTCTCAGCTGAGACCTTTACAGGTAGCCTCTACCAATAACAAAAAAAGGTTTAACAATGGCAGTGATGATTACTGATTTATGTATTAATTGTGATGCTTGTATCGACGAATGTCCGGCAACGGCCATCGTCAGTGCGGATAGCTCGCCCAGGGATGACTGGGACTATACGTACGTCAAGCCTGAAAAATGCATAGAGTGTGTAGATTCTGCCGTTCCTAAATGTGCCGATGTCTGTCCGACAGAGGGGTGCATTGTCTGGGACATGCCGTACGATAGTGACTACAACGATTACTACGTGGACAACGATGCTTATGTCATCCGAGTTCATAAGAAAAAAGGACTGATGAGTCCCGAAGTTTCGCCACAGCCCTGGCGTGAAGCGATCAGTGCGTCTGATCGTGAGCAGCATGTCGCGGTAGGCGAAACGCTGAAACTTTACAATTCGTAACAAAGGAAGAATGATGTCTGTAATTATTGATGATACCTGTATTACCTGTGATGCCTGTTTGCAAAACTGTCCTGTTAACGCGATCGTTGACGATTCGCATAACCCTACGGGTGAGAGCCGCTATTATGTTCAACCCGAGAAGTGTGTAGAGTGTGTCGGTATCTATGATGATCCGCAGTGTGCGGCGATCTGCCCGAGCATTGGCTGTATCAGCTGGGATTTAACCTATACGAAAGATAACGAAGCGCACTTTATGGAAAATGATCTCTACGCTATCAGCAAAACGGCCAATGGAAAAGTCAAGAGCCCGTCGCTGCGTGAGAAGAAATATCGTAATGATATTCCCAATGAAATGCGCGGCGTAGGTAAAGAGGTGCAAGAAGAACCAGAAGAGATGAACGAGGCCGGATGAGCATGAGTGCAATCCGGGCGTATCACCAGCGCGAAGAGCGCTACCAGGGACTGCAGCTTGAATTTGACGGTTCAGAACAGATGAAAGAGACCATTCTGGATTCTGTCGAAAGCGTTTCAAAACAGCAAGGCATCGCGCCGATGGTCAACTACTTTAATGAAGCATCGATTTATTTGGAGTTTCATGACGAGTATGACCGGGAGGGCGGTAGCTATTTCAATGAACTGCTCTGCCGATTAGGCATTGAACACTGCGAAGAGGGCTAAAATGCCTTATGAACTTTGATCTTGAAAAACTCTCCATAGTTGCCGGAACGTTGAGTGCTTTTGAGCGTGACTGTGCCATTACAGTTGCACTCAAAATCACGGACGACAGCTGTAAAATGGATGATAAGCAGCGTGCACTGTTCATGGCGCTTTACGATACATTGCCCGAACGGAGCAGCGATCTGTTTGAATCCACGGTTTTTTCATTGATCGAGATCGGCAGAGACGATCCATCTGCCTCCGTATTTGCCGAGATCAAACAATTACGTGAGATGGCAATGGAAAAAATTACCCGTCCCAAGATGAAGTCATTCAAAGCTGAAGTTAGAAAACGTTATTCTGCCTAAAAAATAACCACCCCACCAAAAAAAACCGCGACATTTTTGTATACCATTGTCTGTTGAAAACGTGCGGCATTTGCCGCATATACAAAGGAT
>JANTHE010000074.1 GCA_024762585.1 Sulfuricurvum sp.
CCACTCCTGAAGAAGAAGCATATGCTGCTACCGCAGCAAAAAATAGGGTAAGTAATTTTATAAATAAATGAATAAAACATCCTTTTGTATTATATTACAATATTATTAATAATATAATTTAGTTTATAATATTATACTTAAACTTCATAATATTCCTCAAGAAAATATAATTAACATCTTTTTTGTTTCTGCGTAAAATAGCTTAAAATCCAAAGGAACTTTAAACAAATGAAATAATATGCTTCATTCGATTTTCTAATGCTAGCAGCGGGGCCTTCAGGTTTTTAAGATATTCAGAGGAATTAAACAGATCATACAGAAGCCCATACTTGATTGCATTGTAAGGATATTTCAGAGTTTCATGGAAGACAGACTGAAAGCTCTCTAAATTGTCATAGCTGTGGCCCTTTCGTGTCCAGGGTGCGTCGCTCGAGACTACCATAGCTTTTAGTCCCTCTTTATTGAAGTCATTTAACACATTTGCCAAAAACTTGATACGGCTGGAATGATAAGGATTTGAGACAAAAATCACATTTTTCATCTGATGTGCAAGCATGAATGCCTTGATGGCTTTCATCTCCTGCATCGTATTTTTCAGTCTCGGCATATGCACAATGTCTTCGGCCCCTACACCGCCATTTTCCAAATAACTTATCTTATCTTTAACGCCAAATAATGCGGTAGGGTTATATGGTAACCACCTGCTGCTGGTGACGACCACCATGCCGCTTTTGGAGTAGCCGTTTTGATAAAGCTCCAGACTCTTTTTGACACGATATCCGGCACCCCCGCCAAGACAGACGATCAGGTCGGCTGCTTGTGGCTTGTCCGTCTCGTCCAGCCATGTGCCGCTTTCAGCAAACCAGATACTGCTTAACAGAAATATCGAAAACAGTACTAACAAACCCTTGTGCCGCTTCATGCATTCTTCCGATTAACGTATTACGACATTATACAATAGGTTCGCAGTCTAGAAGTAAATGCGTATTTCTGAAGCTTATTGGAAGTAGCGGTATTAAAAATCTCATCTGGCTGAAGACACGTACCTAAACATATAATTCTGTCTGATAAATCATCATCTCAAGCTGTCGAGTGAGATAAACAGCAAAAAAACAATTCCCAAATATCCATTGACGGTAAAAAATGCACGGTCGATCTTGGTAAAGTCCTTACGAACGAGATAGTGCTCGTATCCCAGCATCGCGGCACTAACCAATACAGCAAGCGACGCAAAAATGCCCAGGTCCGCCGCCCAGACGAACATCCACCAAAACAGCACCGTATTGAGGTGAAAAAGCGCGGAGATGAAGAGCGTCGCCCTGGGGCCGTAAATAGAAGGAATGGAGTAGAGCCCATGCCGCTTGTCAAACTCAATGTCCTGCAGCGAATAGAGCAGGTCAAACCCGGCAACCCAGAAGAGCACGCCCAAAGCAAGCAGCACCGACCACTGCGGAACACTCTCGCTCACAGCAATGGCACCGGCGAGCGGTGCGAGGCCAAGCGAAATCCCCAGCACCACATGCGCCATCTCGCTGAAACGCTTGAAATAGGAGTAGCTCCCGAGCACGAGCAGTACGGGAACGGACAATTTGAACGCCAGCGGGTTGATAAGATAGGCCACAATGACAAATACGAGTGCGTTCACGGTGGAAAACACGAGGATTGTCGTACTGTCCAACCGTCCGTCGGCGTTGGGACGCCCCTGCGTACGCGGATTCTTGGCGTCGATATCGCGGTCGGCAAAACGGTTGACACCCATGGCGAAATTGCGTGCCGTCACCGCTGCCAGGATACCCAGCAGCAGCAGCTCGAACCCGAACCAGCCGTCCGCGGCGACGATCATGGCGATGAAGATGAATGGCAGGGAGAAGATGGAGTGCTGGAACATCACCAGTTCATTGAAATCGTGCAGGCGTTCAATCATACGTTTCACTCGGCCGCTCCTACGGTTTTGATGCGCTAATTGTATCGAAAATCAGCATCTGCGACGCCTCGGGATCGAACGCGGGACGAGCCAAAAGCTCTAAAAAGCGTTGTTGAATTATTTGGGATGAAAATGCGTCGATATGCCCCGCGCCCTTAACCAGCCAAAAAGCCCGAGGCCGCGCAGAGGCGTCGAAAAGCTGCCAGCTGTGATTGGGGGAGATGACTGGGTCGCGAGAACCGGCGATATAGAGTTTCGGCAGTGTGAGGTCTGGTGCAATCTTGATGGTGTCGTACTTGTCACTTAGAACAAGATAGGCCATCCATTGAAACGGCCACGTCAGAATGGAGCGCGACAGCACGTCGTTTCCGGCATCGGGCAGTGAAGCAAAGGTGCTGTCGAATACCGCCAGACGGATCCGCGCTTCCTGCTTCCCTTTGAGGGCGTTCATCAGCAGCGCCCCGCCAAGCGACTGGCCAATGACGGTGATCTCCCCCCGACGCGACGCCAGAACGTACTCCAGAGCGGCTTTCGTGTCCAGGGCGGCACCTCCCAGGTCCGATTCGCCGCCCGAATTGCCGAAGCTGCGGTAATCGAAGATAAACAGCTCATAGCCCGCCTTTGCCAGCCAGACAAATCCTGTAAAATGCGTGGAGATGTTCTGCGCGTTGCCGTGGACAATGAAGACGGTGCCCTTTGGCTCCCCCGGCGGTTCGATCCACCACGCCGACAGCGGTGTACCATCGTGTGAATCGAATGTAACCACCTCGTAAGAGAGGTTGAAATCTTTCGGCGATGCATACTGCCGGTCATCGGGATGAAACAGCATGGCGCTGCAGCCACTGAACCAGGTTATCATTAGTACCGACACCAAAATCGTTATGGACTTTCTCATTTGAAGATTCTAGCGTATACTTCGCTGTATGAAAACTATCGCCATCATCGGTCCGACGGCCTCGGGAAAAAGCGATCTTGCCATCAAGGCAGCACAGGCTTCCGGGGCGCGGATTCTCTCACTCGATTCGCTCAGTATCTACAAAGAGATCGATATTGCTTCAGCCAAGCCTTCGGTGTCCGAACGCGCCGGCATTCCGCATTACGGCATCGACGTTCTTGCTCCGGACGAACCTTTCAACGTGACCACCTTTATTGATCTGTATCGACAGTCGAAACGGGAGTGCGACCGGGCGGGGATACCGTTGATCATTGTCGGCGGCACTTCCTTTTACCTCAAGACACTGCTCGAGGGCATCTCGGAAACGCCGCCGACCGACGAGGCGACACGTTTGGAAGTGTTACGGATATTGCAGCGTCCGGAAGACGCCTATACCCTGCTGCGCGCTGCCGATCTAGAAGGGATGCGTAAGATTGAACGCCATGACCGCTACCGCATCGAAAAGATGCTCACGGTCTACCTTCAAACCGGCATCGCCCCCTCGAGATGGTTCAAAGCGCATCCCCCCGTCCCCGTACTGCCCTCATGCGATATCTTCGAAATCGATGTCGCACGCGACCTGCTGCGTGAACGAATAGCCATTCGCACACAAAAGATGATACACTCAGGACTCATCGACGAAGTCGCCATGCTCGAACAGCGTTACGGACGCGCGCCGCAGAGCATGAAAGCCATCGGGATCGTGGAGGTGCTCGACTATCTCGACGGTAAGATCGACAAAGGGACCATGACCGAACAGATCATCACCCACACCGCGCAACTGGCCAAACGGCAGCAGACCTTCAACCGAAATCAGTTTAAGCATAAAATTACGAAAAAGCTGGAAGAACTCGAAGAGGCAGTACACACAACGCTAAGCGCATAACGCTTAACGCTAACGAAGTCAATATCCTGAGTTGTAGACAAGCGTCCCGATAAACTCGATTAGCGGGTTGACCGCGACCACGGCAAAGATCGTCGCGAACGCCGCCACGCCGATGATGGTTTTCAGTGACATAGATGCATTCATCATATAAAACTTATGCCCCCCATCAAAATACGGCTCTTTCATGAACATGTAAATGATCAGTTTCAGGTAGTAATACCCGGCAATCGCGGAGTTGAGCGCCATAATGAGCGCCAGGACCGTGTAGCCCCCGGTGACGGCCGAACTGATCATATAGAGCTTGCCCCAAAAGAGGCCGAACGGTGGTATACCCGCGAGCGAAAGCATAAACAGACCCATCATAACAGCGGCGAACGGCATCGTTTTGATCATACCGGCAAATTTTTCATACGGATGGTCCGAACTCTGACCCGGCAGCAGATGCTTTTGGCGGTTGACCCACAACATCGTAAAGCCGCCCAGGTTGGTGAAGCTGAACAGAATCCAGTACAAGAACAGTGCCGTATTGGCCTGCGTCGTGCCGATGAGGACCGCCGCCATGACAAAGCCCGCATGCGAAATAGAGCTGTACGCCAGCATCCGTTTCACATCGGTCTGTACCAGTGCCCAGATATTGGCCGCCGTCATCGTGATGACGACCGCGGCATAGAGCACCGCTTCGAGCCAGACCACGCCGCTGTTGACGAGGAATTCGAACAAACGCATCACAACGATAAAGCCGGCAATTTTCGGCACGATGGACATATAGCCCGCCAGCGCGGCGCTGGAACCTTCATAGACATCCGGTGTCCAGGTATGAAACGGCACCAAAGAGACTTTAAACCCGAGCGCGGCCAGCATAAAGACGACGCCGACCAGCAGGTAGCCGATGTTCGCATAGCCGTCCGCCGCCATCACTTCGGCGATGGTATGGATCTCGACCGAACCGCTGACCGCGTAGAAGATCATGGCACCGAACGAATAGAAGCCGGCGGCAAGCGCGCCCATCGTAAAGTACTTGACCGCCGCTTCGAACGACTTGGAACGGTTGTGCAGGGCAATGAGCGTATAGAGCGCCAGTGACGCAGTCTCCAGACCGACGAAAACCAGAATCAGGTTGTCCGTCGCGACCATGAACTGGAAGCCCGCGATCATGAACAGGAACAGCGCGAAATACTCCGGGTAGTTATACTCGTGAAAACGCTTGGACGTCAGGGCCAGCGGAACAAAGAGCATCGACGCCCCGACGATGATGAGCTGCCCCAATATGGCCAGCCCGTCCATCAACATCACGTTGAAAAAGCCCAGCGTCGTCCCGTTTTGCATAAAGAAGCCCGAAAAATCGACGAGCGCGCCGAAATCTAGCAGCAAGAACAGTAAAGAGACCATGACGTAAAACGACTTGTGCAGCCCGTCCTTCGCCAGGTCGATAACCAAGATGGCGAGTGCACCAACGATTGCGATGAGCATCGGTGCCAGCGTCGAGAGGTTCAGATCTCCCAAAGATACATTGACAGCTTCCAACATTATTCTGCCCCCCCTTCTACTTCAACTTCGACTTCGGCCATCGTTACCTGAGCGAATTTCGGCTCTGCCGGGTTTGGTATCGCCGCTTTCGCTTCAGGCGTAATCGCCTTTTCATGCATCAGCTGCACGACCGACTCGACCGAGTTGTTGATCGGTCCGAGAACCGGTTTGGGATAGACACCGAGCCAGACGGCAATGATCACCAGCGGCACGAGGGCCACCAGCTCTTTTTTATTGACGTCTTTGAGTGTTTTGTTCTCTTCTTTGGTCACTTCGCCAAAGAAGCCTTTTTTAAACGCCGAGAGCATGTAAATCGCCCCGACAATGATCGCGACACCGGCCAACAGCGTCATGATATGCGACTGGCTGTAGAAGCCGAGCAGGCTCAGGAACTCGCCGACAAAGTTGATGGTCAACGGCAGGCCGACCGACGCCATAACCATGATCCCAAAGATCGTAGCATAGCGCGGCATCACGGACGCCAGACCACCGAATTCGCTCATCAGTTTGGTATGGCGGCGATCATAAATGACCCCGACGAGCAGGAACAGCGCCCCGGAGACGACCCCGTGCCCGATCATCAAAAAGACCGAACCGCTGATCCCCTCGACGTTCATCGCAAAGGTGCCAAGAATGATGACACCCATGTGCGAGATCGAACTATAGGCGACAACTTGCTTGATGTCTTCTTGCGCATAGGCGACCATGGCGGTGTAGATGATCATGATGATCGCAAGCACTGCCACCGGTACCATAAAGAAGACAGACGCGTCCGGGAACATCGGCAGCGAAAAGCGTACAAAGGCGTATGTTCCCATTTTCAGCAAGATCGCCGCCAGAATAACCGAACCGATCGTCGGCGCTTGGCCGTGCGCATACGGCAGCCAGGTATGGAACGGGAACATCGGCACCTTGATGGCGAAGCCCAGGAAGAATGCCGCGAACAGCCACAGCTGCAGATTCACCGGCAGCACCAGGCGGTACCACTCCAGGATGGAGAAGCTCCACTGACCGGTGGCCTGAAAGTAGAAGTAAGCCATAAAGAGCATACCGACCAGCATGACCAGTGAACCCGTGAAGGTATAGAGAAAGAACTTGATCGAAGCGTAGATACGCAGCGGCCCGCCCCAGGCGCCGATGATATAGAGCATCGGGACGAGCGAGAGTTCCCAGAACACATAGAACACGATCGCATCGAGCGCGGCGAAGACGCCGACCATCGTCATCTGCAAGAACAGCAGGGTGATGATCATGTCTTTGACGCGGCGCGTCTCCGTCAGCGAAGCGATCCCGATCAGCGTAAAGAACGCCGCCAGGATGATGATGAAGAGTGAAATGCCGTCGACACCCAGCAGGTAACTGATTCCGAACGCCGGAATGATCGCGAACTGCTCCATGAACTGCATGCCGCTGACTGCGGGGTCATACGCATACCACAATACTAGCGAGAGGACGAACTCGATCGCCGCCACGGTGATCCCATAGGCACGGATGCTCTCTTTTGAGACGACAAAGCCCATCATGGCGGCCAGCGCCGGGAAGAAAATCAGAATCGATAAAATATGATCAAACATCAACGCTCCTTAACCTGCGACCTGAAGCCCGAAAGCGAATGCCACGGCTGCGATCAGCAGTACGACAACCCCCACGACCATCCAGCGCAGCATGGAGGAGAGGTTACCGTTTTGCATGGTGTGAGTTCCCTCACCCGTCTTGTAGATGCTGGTCGCAATGAAGTCGACCGTCGCATCCACCACCTTGAGATCGATCTGTTTCCAGAAGATCTTCGAGAGTTCCGCATACGGTTTGGAAATAAACTCGTCGTAGAACTTCGGAATGTAGTACTGGTTGAACAGCAGTTGGTAGATCGCCGTCTTTTCCCATTTGGGGTTCAGCGGTCCATTCTTGTACATCAGCACCGCCACGACGATACCGCCGATGGCCATTAGCGACGTCACGACGATCAGCATCATCGCGACATGGTGCGTATGGAACGTGAACGTCGGCAGCAGCTCAGTTACAAAGTGTACGAACGGATGCTCGAACCAACCCGCGATAACGGCAAGTACTGCCAACGGCGCCATCGCCCAGAGCATGAACTTGTACGCTTCGTGCGGATGGAAGCCTAACTTTTTGTAACGCTCCTCGCCCGAGAAGAAGGCGAGCATGATCAGACGGAACGAATAGAACGCCGTCAGTCCCGCCGTCACCCAGAGTACACCCCAGATGATGTAGTGATCCGTACTGAACGCAACTTCGAGGATCTTGTCTTTGGAGAAGAAGCCCGCCAGCGGCCAGATGCCCGCCAGGGCGACCGAGGCGAGAATCATCAGGATCGCCGTCCATTTCATCACCTTGTACAGCCCGCCCATCTTGAACGGGTCGAGTTCGTCGCTCATGGCGTGCATGACGTTACCGGCACCCAGGAAGAGCAGCGCCTTAAAGAAGGCATGCGCCATCAGGTGAAACAGTGCCACCCAGTAAGCGCCCAGACCCGCGGCCACGAACATATAGCCCAGCTGTGAGAGTGTCGAGTAGGCGATGATGCGCTTGATGTCACGGTTGACCAGCGCCATCGTGGCGGCGAACATCGCCACGAACGCACCGAGCCCCGCGATGAAGTAACCCACTTCGGGAATCATACTGAACAGCGGATTGGCCCGGACGACGAGATAGACTCCGGCTGTAACCATCGTTGCCGCGTGAATCAGTGCCGAAACCGGCGTCGGACCCTCCATCGCATCAGCCAGCCAGGTGTGCAGCGGAAACTGCGCCGACTTGCCCATGGCCCCAA
>JANTHE010000075.1 GCA_024762585.1 Sulfuricurvum sp.
GTCCGGGCGCATGGCGAAGAGATGACCTTGATAGGTAATGGTTTTGTTGGTGTCGTCAGTGATGGTCTGGGTGAAATCGGCACTCAGTGTCCGGACACTGTCGGCAAAACCGAACAAGGCGGTAACGATGAGCGCAAACAGGAGAAGAATCTTCATTGGGCAATGCCTTTTTGCCGCTATTGTAACCAAAAAATATATTTCATCGAAACGATACCAACTCTGAGATATAATCGCTAAAAAATAAACGACAGGCAAGACAAATATGCTTCAAACGATGATGGGCAAGGTGTTCGGCACCAAAAACGACCGAGAGCTCAAGAAATACCGCAAACGGCTGAAAAAAATCAACACGCTGGAGTCCGACTACGAGAAGATGGACGATGCAGAACTCAAAGAGGCGTTTAATGCGCTCAAGAGTGCTGTACAGAGTGAAGAGAAGAGCCTTGACGACGTCTTGCACGACTCGTTCGCCATCACGCGCGAAGCCTCGAAACGGACGCTGGGCATGCGCCATTTCGATGTCCAGATGATCGGGGGGATGGTCCTGCACGAAGGGCGGATTGCCGAGATGAAGACCGGAGAGGGGAAAACCCTGGTGGCGACCCTGCCGGTCGTGCTTAATGCCATGACGGGCAGGGGCGTGCATGTGGTCACGGTCAACGACTACCTCGCCAGCCGTGATGCGAACGACCTCGCGCCGCTGTATAACTTTCTTGGATTCGAGGTCGGTACCATCCTTGAAGGCGATTACGACCCGCAGGCGAAGCGTCAGCAGTATGCTGCCGACATTACCTACGGTACGAATAACGAGTTCGGGTTCGACTACCTGCGTGACAATATGAGTTTTTCGCGCGACCAGATGGTGCAGCGCGGGCATCATTTTGTTATTGTTGACGAGGTGGACTCCATTTTGATCGACGAGGCGCGGACGCCGCTCATTATCTCCGGGCCGACGAACCGGACGCTGGACAACTACATCAAAGCCGACGAGATCGCAAAACAGCTTGAGAAAGAAACACACTTTACCGTCGATGAAAAAGATCGACTGGTTTTGATCACCGAAGAGGGGATCGGCAAAGCCGAAGCGCTGTTTGGCGTTGAAAACCTTTACAGTCTTGAAAACGCGGCGCTGTCGCACCACCTCGACCAGGCACTCAAGGCAAATTACCTGTTTGAGATCGACGTCGACTACGTCGTCAAAGATGGCGAAGTGGTCATCGTCGACGAATTTACGGGCCGGCTTTCAGAAGGGCGCCGCTTCTCGGAGGGGCTGCACCAGGCGCTCGAGGCCAAAGAGCGTGTCGAGATCAAGGAGGAGTCGCAGACGCTGGCTGACATCACCTTCCAGAACTATTTCCGCATGTATGACAAGCTGGCGGGCATGACGGGAACCGCTCAGACCGAAGCGACGGAGTTTGCTCAGATTTACAGACTTGATGTTGTCTCCATTCCAACCAATGTGCCGGTCATCCGTCAGGACTTTAACGACCTGATTTACAAAACGGAACCGGAAAAATTCGATGCGGCGATAGAAAAGATCAAGGAACTCAATACAAAGGGTCAGCCGGTTCTGGTAGGAACGGCTTCTATTGAAAAGTCCGAAGCACTGCATCTTTTGCTTAAAAATGCAAAAATTGCCCATACCGTGCTCAATGCAAAGAACCATGAACAAGAGGGTGAGATTATCAAGCATGCAGGTGAAAAAGGTGCCGTCACGATTGCGACCAATATGGCCGGCCGCGGGGTCGACATCAAAGTCAGCGATGAGATCAAGAAGATGGGCGGACTTTATATCATTGGCACGGAGCGCCATGAAAACCGGCGCATCGACAATCAGCTGCGCGGCCGCTCCGGTCGTCAGGGCGATCCGGGGGTGAGCCAGTTCTACCTCAGCCTTGAAGACAACCTGCTTCGTATCTTTGGCTCGGATAAAATCAAATCAATCATGGAGCGCCTCGGGGTCGAGGACGGCGAATACATTGAGTCCAAGATGGTGACGCGCGCGGTCGAGAAGGCGCAGAAGAAGGTCGAGAATCTGCACTTCGAAGGGCGCAAGAACATTGTCGAGTACGACGACGTCGCCAACGAACAGCGCAAGATCGTCTACAAATTCCGCAATCAGCTGCTTGATCCGGAGTTCGATATCGACGCCAAAGTCGATGAGATCCGTGAAGCATATGTTGCGCGCTCTCTGGCCGAATGCGAAATTTTCGAAGGGGTCGCCCAGGAAGATTTCGATTTGGAGAAACTGTTCAAGCTCTTTAAGGAGGAGATCAACCTCGATATAGATGCAGCGGCGTTGAAGGAGCTTGAGTATGAGGAGCTGTCGGAAAAAGTTCTGGCCGTCGTCAAAGAGGCATATGATACGAAAATGTCTGTCGTCGACGAGCAGACCCGAAGCGACATCGAGCGCGAAATCTACCTCAAAACGCTCGACAACGCCTGGCGCGAACACCTCTACCGCATGGATACAATGAAAACCGGTATCCGATTGCGCGCGTACAATCAGAAGGATCCGCTGGTCGAATACAAAAAAGAGAGTTTCAATCTCTTTACAGAATTGATAGAAACCATAAAATATGACACTATCAAGACGCTGCAGATCATCCAGTTCCAGCTGCGCAGCCCTGAAGAGGAGGCGGAAGCCTTCGCCAAGCAGCAGGAGATTGAGCGCAAACAAAAAGAGATGCAGATGCAGTTCAACCGCGAAAGCGAAGAGGCGGCACAGAGCCTTGGGGGCAAGAAGCCGGCGCGCAATGAGCCCTGTCCCTGCGGCAGCGGCAAAAAATATAAAAACTGCTGTGGCAGAAGCGGTCCGAAAAAAGGGGCGTTTGCCTCTTGATGCATGCGCGCAGCCTGACCGGATACCTGCTGCGCCGCTTTTTGCGGTTTGATCGTGATCAGCCTTTCATCTTCCTTTCTGCCATGCTGGCCTTTCTGGGGATAATGCTCGGCGTCATGGTGCTCATCATCGCCATGGCGCTCATGAATGGCTTCGACAACGAATTCAAGAAAAAACTGACCATTATGAACTACCCGCTGACAGTCGTTCCCCGTTTTTACGGCAGTGTCAACGACACGCTCCTGATGCAGCTGCGGCAGGAGTTCCCGAAACTCGCATTCAGTCCTTATGTAACCTCGTCGGTCATCGCACGCAGCGGTTCTTCACTGGAGGGAGGTTACCTTTTCGGTATCGATTATTCTGCAGAAAAAAAGGTCAATCCAGTTGTGGCAAAAGCGATGGAAAAGATACCAAAGGGGCGTTTCAGGGTGCTGGCGGGAAAAACGCTGCTCGATGAGTTCGGTCTTGATGTCGGCGATCGTCTGATGTATATTTTTACGCAGATTGAACCCGGCGGCCTTGCAGTCACGCCACAGCTTAAGCGGTTCAAGGTCGCGGGGAGTTTTGATTCGGGTCTGAGCGCCTATGACAAGGCCTACAGCTATACGGACCTGCGTTCGCTCCAGACTATTTTGCATCTTCCGGCCAATATCTATAACGGAATACACATCGGAACCACCGATCCGCACGGTGATATTGAACGTATTCGCATGATGCTCCCTCCGAGTGTACGCATCAAGGGGTGGTGGGAAGACAATATCAATTTCTTTGCCGCACTGGAGCTTGAAAAGCGTTCGCTCTTTATCGTGCTGATGCTGATCATTCTCATTGCAGCGGTCAACATCATCTCTTCGCTGCTGATGACCGTGATGAACCGCCGCAGCGATATTGCGCTGCTGATCTCGCTCGGGGCGTCTCCGGGACAGATCAAGAAGCTTTTTTTGTACCTTGGTATTGTGATCGGTATTGCGGGTATTGTTTCGGGAGCTGTATTGGGGCTTTCGGGTGTCTGGGTACTGGAGACCTTTGACATTATTTCACTGCCCAAACATGTGTACCCTACGGCCAGACTGGCGCTGGATCTTTCCGCTCAGGATTTCTTCTCCATTATCGGCGGAGCGTTCGTCATTGTTGTCCTGTCGTCGTGGTACCCGGCTAAAAAGGCCAGCGAAGTCGATGTGCTGACTGTTCTGCGAAACGAATAGCCGCTCTTTAGTTTTCAGAGGTATTTTTTCAATTTAATGATAATAGATATCAAAATTAAGTTATTATCAAGCACACTTTTTGCATACTTCAAAAACGATTATGATTATCAATAAAGGAAGAGTATGCAAAAAGAGATGATTGCGGCAGGGATGACGACGGCGCTGCTGATTGCAGGATGCAACAGCACGGATACAAACGGACAGAATCCCGAAAAGGTAGCATTGGGCAAGGCATTTTTTAACGACAAGCGATTGTCCAACACCGGGCGTCAGGCCTGCGCCTCCTGTCATGATGCGGACCATGCGTTCAGCGACCCCAGAACACAGACGGTGCAAAACGACTACGGTGCCGTTTCTATCGGTGACGACAATGTATCGCTGGGCGATCGTAACGCTCCGACGGCGATGTATGCCATGTTCTTCCCCGCATTTCATTTTGACGATGAAGCGGGCGAGGGAGAAGGCAGCGGCGGTCTCTGGCTGGGCGGACAGTTTCATGACGGCCGCGCCAAAGACCTCAAAGCACAGGCCAAAGGCCCTTTCCTGAATCCCGTTGAGATGCAGATGCCGAACGAAAGTGCCGTTGTGGCCAGAGTAATGGAAGATGGAAACTATACATCTATGCTTGAAACACTGTACGGTAACACCGTTTTCGATGACGTCAATACGACCTACGATGCAATTGCGGACGCCATTGCCGCGTTCGAAAAGAGTGACGTATTCGCCCCGTTCGACTCAAAATATGACCGTTATATCCGTGGCGAGGCCGCGTTGACGGAGCAGGAGAGAGAGGGACTCGAGCTCTTCGTCCGTGAAGACAAGGGGAACTGCGCCGCATGCCATCCGCATGTCGCTGCCGATGGCGGTGCAGGTGTCTTTACCGATGCGACGTTCGACAACCTCGGCGTCCCGGTCAACCAGGCTGTTCGCAACGATTCGAACAATCCGCTCAGTCAGGAGGCGGGCTTTCGCGATCTCGGTCTTGGGGCGACGACAGGAGACGCCTCGCTGAGCGGCGCATTCAAAGTGGCGACCCTGCGCAATATCGCCGTGACGGGTCCGTACATGCACAATGGTGCGTTCAAAACGCTCAAAGCCGTCGTGCATTTTTACAACACGCGTGACGTCACGGGTGCGGTAAACCCGGAAACAGGACTGCCATGGCGCTCACCGGAGGTTCCCGAGACCATGAATGTCAATGAGCTGGGTGACCTTGGGCTTACAGAGGAAGAAGAGGATGCAATTGTGGCGTTTTTGAAGACGTTGACGGATCGGCGGTATGAGAAGACAATGCAATCAAATTGAATCATGCGGCGAAATAGTGCTATACTCTTTAGCAAAAAGTGAGTGCAATGAATACCGGGGCTCTGATCTTGCTGACACTGGTCTTGTTCGCCGTTTTGGGTGTGGGGCTGGTTTATCTTGTCGTTTTGCGTCTTAAACGTTCAAAAAGCGCAGATTCGGAGCGACTGGAACGGCTGGGGAGCGAACTGATGCAAAAACTCGAATCGACCTCGCTCAGCGAGGAGCAGAAAGCGAAGATCGCCGAAGCGCTCGAAGAGATCAATCAAAGCAGAGCCCACAGCACCAAGGGTGTGTAAACGGCCAGTCCCATATAGGGCATCCACTTTTCCAGGGACATCATCAGCATATCGTGGAGCTGGTCTGATACCTCTTTTTTCTCAAATACCTGCTGCATCAAGACAATTTTGGTCGATATATCAACGGTTTTCAAAAAAAGAAGAATGACAGAGGGGATGCACAGCTGTGTATGGAGGATAAGCCAGATCGCGAAGTAGTAGGTGGGATGGAGTAAAAAGAAACGAAAGATGTTCTTTTCATATTCCGATCGGATGCGCGTCAGGATCAGCAACAGGGTCGGGGCCTGTTGCCAGCGGGCCTCGAAAAGCTCCAGCAGTATATAAAAGAGTGTCAGTGCAATGATGTTTTCCAAGTTCCTGTCCCCAATCTGCTAGAATAGCGCAATTATAACAGGGATGGGCCATGAAGATTACCTATACGGTGCAAAATATCGAGCAATCGCCGGTTGAGATTGAAGCGAATCTGGATTTTCCAACGCAAACGGAGGATGCAGTCTGGTTGTTGTGGGCATTTGCTCCGCTGCAGGCATCGGCAGAGACGGCGGGGCGATCTGAAAGCGAAAGGCTGGGAAAGATTGTTTCTGAACTTGAAACGTCCCTGGAACTCTCCCATGGCGTAGATTATGCGGGTATGCGTATACAAGACGGTTGGGCAGAGTTCTATTTTTACGCAGTGTTCAGCAAGGGGGCAGAGCGGCGGTTTCGAGAGGTTTTTCTCGGTCACGGATATCCGCAGATTGAATTCGGAGTGAACCGTGATGCAGACCATCACTTTTATCATGAACAGCTTGCTCCTGATGCCACGGCTATTCAACAGGCAAAGAATGCTCAGATCATTGAGGAATTGAGCACTGCCGGAGATACGCTAGAATCAGTCAGACCGGTGGAGCACTATCTCTTTTTCCAGACCAGAAGCGCCATGATGCGTACGGCAGACGCACTAGAGGCGCGGGGAAAAATCGAAAAAGATTTGTACGAAGAGGGCACATACCCCCATGGGTTAATGCTTATAGTTGAACATGCATGTACAGCTGATGCAGTCGGGTCTGTAACATCTGCTTTGATTGAGGCAGTCGAAGCAGCGCACGGAATATATGTCGGATGGAGCACGGCAATGGCAGAGAAGGGAGCGGAGTGATTTGCAAGCGGGTTTTCGACAACTGTTACAGTATGTGATTGGAGCCGTATTGGCGCTGCGCTACAAGGTCGTCGCAGTTGGAGCGGAACATGTACCGGCGGAAGGCCCCGTGCTATTGTTGGGCAATCATGTCAGTTGGCTGGACTGGGCGCTGATACAGTTGCCGCTTAAGCGTCCACTGCGTTTTATGATAGACAGGACGATTTACGAATGGAAATGGCTGCATTGGTTATTTCGCCTGGGCGGTACTATTCCGGTATCGCCCAAGGCTTCAAAAGGTGCGATAGAAGCCGCACGAAAAGTACTGCAAAACGCTGAAGCAGTTGTGATTTTCCCTGAAGGGGGAATCACGCGTTCTTGCAAAATAGAGAAGTTTTACCGTGGATTCGAGATAATAGCATCGAAAATCGAAGATGGCGTCATTGTCCCTTTTTATATTGACGGAATGTGCGGAAGCCGTTGGTCGCGAAGTGCGGAACGATTTACACCAAGACGCAAAGGGTGGCGGCGTGTCGTCACCATTTATTATGGAGTGCCTCTTCCCAAAGAGAGCGGAGCAGATACAGTTCGTTCGAATGTGAATGCACTTAAGGATTCTATTGCTAAATAAACCGAAATATACACTGTTGAAAAATACCCGTTATGCGCTTAGCGGATTGATCGAAGTGATTCGAAACGAAAGTTCGTTCAAGTTGCAGCTGATGTTGTTTGTCGTCATGAATATCCTGGCCTGGTCATTGCCGATAGCGGTAATTTACAGTGCAGTTTTGAGTGTTTCTTTGTTTATTCCATTACTTGCAGAACTTGCAAACAGTGCTGTTGAGCGTGTTGTTGACCTGGTAACACTTGAGTATCACGAACTGGCAAAAAGGGCGAAAGATGCGGGGGCGGCTTTGGTATTTATTTCGCTGGTGATGACCGGAACAATATGGGTTTATACATTGTTTATTGCATTCAGTAATTAGAATTCAAATAAAGGAATCCGTCAACTCTTCTCATAAAGCTGTTGTCGGGAATTATTTAATAGTGAAAAAGGCGGTTACGCCTTTTTCTTTCTGCCTCTTGCTGGGAAAACATCTCGATTGTTCTCTTTTATCTGCTTGATCTCTTCTGCAATATCAATCTTCTTTTGTTTCATTTTTTGAATATTTTTGTCTATTTCATCCATATTTGCTTCGAGTTTTGAAATCTGGAATTGCAGATACTC
>JANTHE010000076.1 GCA_024762585.1 Sulfuricurvum sp.
AACGCGACTCCGATTGCATAGGCAGTATCCATGGATGCGGAGTAGAGCTGATGTTCGACAAATTTCTGATTGTTTTTAAAGGTGATGACAAACGTAAATCCCAGCAGTGCAAACAGGAGCAACGAAAGGCTGCCCAAAAAAATAGTTTTCAAACGCATTACTCACCCTCCTCGGTTTTCAACAGAAGCTCGGTCCATTTGTCAAGATTGATCTTTCCGCCGGGCAGTTCCCGTCCCAGCCCCCGTTGCTTGGACAGATAGATTTTATCTGCATTAAAATTAAAAATGGGCTTCAGGTCCCTTCGTTTGTCAGCTGGAAGTATCTGTGGTTGATTGCTGTCCAGGACGAAGGGGATGGCATCCGGCGTTTCATAATAGGTTAGCACGATGTGGGGAATGCGGCTCTGTGCCACCCTGACATAGGTCAAAAATAGGGTCTCGCTTTTAAAGCCCAGTTGACGAAGTGTAAAATATTTGGCAATAGCATAATCTTCACAATCACCGCGCTCCGCACCCAGAAATTCTTTGCGGCTGGCCCAATAGTCTTCCTGGCCCCATACATTGGGGTCAGTGTCGTACTGGATTGCATTGAAAAAATCATTGACGCGATTGAGCTTGACCGTCGTGTTGCTCTCTTTGATTTCATGTAACATAGATTTTAACTTGGAAAAATGATGCCGAAACTTTTGATCGGAATAGGCTTGGAAAGCAGGTTTGGCTGTAGAATACTCTTTTTGTGCATAAAAGCGATATGAAGTGATGGCGGCTATGGTGCATATGAGTGCTAATGCATAGCCTCGCTTAAGATACTTCCGCTGCACTACAGTGATCTTTCAGAAGCTATTCAACACTCTTGACGACAAACCAGGGGTTTAGAAGGTCGGCCTTGTTGTACACAAGGGGTTCCGGAGTCGGAGTTTTGGAATCCGGATGATATTGATAAGTCATCTTTCCGCTGGCGCGCACTATTGCATCCGCTGCGGCTGTATCCCACTCCATCGTCGGTGCCAGTCTGGGGTAAAGATCGGCTGTACCTTCTGCAACCATACAGAGCTTGAGAGAAGATCCTTTTGAGACCTGTTCGACAGACTCTGTTTCAAGCGCATCGATAAATTCCTGCGTCTCTTCGGAAAGATGCGACTTTGATGCGACTACTTTCAATGACTTTTCAGGTGTACTATTTGTTTCCAAAGGTAAATGTTGTCCATTTTTAAAAGCGCCGATGCCTTTTTTTGCCTTGTACATATCGCCAAGTGCCGGCGCATAGACCACACCGAGCACAGGGACGTCGTTGTGAATCAGTGCGATATTGACAGTAAATTCACCGTTTTTCTTGATGAACTCCTTGGTCCCGTCAATGGGATCAATACACCAGTAGTACTCCCAGTTTTTTCTCTCCTCGTAAGGGATGCTTTTCCCCTCTTCAGAAAGGATTGGCAGAGACAACGGTTGTGTATCATCTGTGGCATTTATTGCTCCGATAGATGTGAGACCCTTGACGATGATCTCGTGTGATTTCAGATCGGCTTCTGTCAAAGGTGAATTATCTTCTTTATATTTGACCGAAATATCTCTTGCATAGATCTCCATAATGGCATCACCGGCTCTCTTTGCAATTGTGACGATTTCTTCTAGATCAATGCTTTTAAGTAATGTTGGATTACTTTTCATTGCTTATCCTTTTGTTGGTATGTTTAAAGTTGAAAACGGTCGGAATGCGTTCGACTGTTGCCTCACTCGCTTTAGTAATACAATCTGTCCTACGAAATAAACGCTGTAATCGCATCATTTTTTTCATCAGATTTTTTTCCTTTTTATCTATTTCTGATTGTACTTTTTCGTAGCGGGATAAAATTATATATCTTTGAAAAAAGCTTCAAAATTTAGATTGTTGCTTTTCTTGCTTCTAAAATAGTAACAGGTATACAGCTTTTTGGCAAGAACAAGCCGATTGTATTAGTTGACGATGAGCATTACTGTCATTGTAGCGACAACGTATCTATGGATGTAGTCATCTTTGGGATGGCTGTTGGTTTCAGGGAACACTCAATTATTCGTTTCTTAGCGAAGGTTGATAGTAGTATTTTAAGTCTAACAAGTCATCCACTGGCGACCAGTCACCATCCACAATGCTTAATATTCTTTACACCCCCACTCCGGAAAGTGCTCTCGTATATATGCGTTTAGCGCTTTTTCAGCGTTAGTGTATTCCCGCTTTATTGCCGTGATCTGTTCGCCCTCGCGCGCTGCGACATCAACGATCATCCCTGCGCCAACGGTATTGTTTGTGACACGATCTATCACAATGAAACTACCTGTCTGGCGGTTCTCGCTGTAGTGGTCGGCTGCAATGGGCCGGCTGAGAATGAGCTTGCATGATGCGATGTCATTTAATGCAAGTGTCTCCACTTTTTCTCGCTCATAAGTATTGACATCGACTTTGTAGTTGATATGCTCAAAGTGTCCGGGCATTACAGAAGCGGCGCGCTTGATGTCGAAGGTCTGGTTTGGTTTCATTGGCGTGTCGTCCATCCAGACAACCATTACTTTCAGTGCATTTGAGACACGCGGAAGGTCGTCGCTGCGCACGATCATATCCCCGCGGCTGATATCGACTTCCTCGGCAGTGGTGATGGTCACAGCCATCGGAGCATAGGCCTCATGCGTGGTGGCATTCCGGTCTGCTTCGGTAATATCGCCTGAGTTGATGATACTTTTGACCGTGGTCGTTTTGCCCGATGGCAAGATAGTGATGGCGTCTCCGACCTTGACCGTCCCCGAAGCGATCGTGCCGCAAAAGCCGCGGAAATCGAGGTTGGGACGGTTCACATACTGTACGGGCAATCGAAACTGCTCTGTGCCCCCGTCACGTGCAATGTCCATGGTGTCGAGCTGTTCAAGCAGCGGCATGCCTTCATACCACGGTGTTTTATCACTTTTGTCAACGACATTGTCACCCTCCAATGCACTCATCGGGATATAGATGGTCTCGGGACGTTTTCCTCCCATCGAAGGCAACTGCTCAAGCACCTCTTTTTCGTAGGCCTCTTTGATCTCATGATAGCGGGCTTCATCGAAATCGACCAGGTCCATCTTGTTGACGGCGACGATGATGTGTTTGATGCCCAGCAGGTTCACAATATAACTATGGCGGCGTGTCTGAGTGAGTATGCCCTTGCGCGCATCAATCAAGATAATGGCGACGTCCGCGGTCGAAGCCCCTGTGACCATGTTGCGGGTGTATTGTTCATGGCCCGGAGTATCGGCAATGATATACTTGCGCTTGTCGGTAGCAAAAAAACGATAGGCGACGTCGATGGTAATTCCCTGTTCGCGTTCGCTTTGAAGACCATCCACCAGCAATGCCATATCGATCTTCTCGCCGGTCGTTCCGTATTTTTTACTTTCGCTCTCGGCAGCAGCAAGCTGATCTTCGAAGATCAGCTTGCTGTCATACAGCAGCCGCCCAATCAGAGTACTTTTTCCGTCATCCACGCTACCGCAGGTGAGAAAGCGGAGCATATCCTTGTGCTCATGTTCCTTGAGATAAGCTTCGATGTTTTCTGCAGGTGTGTGACTCATTAGAAATATCCCTCGATTTTTTTCTTTTCCATCGCGCCTTCTTGATCTTTGTCTATCAGGCGGCCTTCACGTTCGCTGCTTTTGGAAAGCAGCATCTCCTTGATGATTTCAGGCAATGTGCTAGCCGTGGAGTTGATCGCCCCGGTCAGTGGGTAGCATCCCAGTGTTCGAAAGCGGACCATCTCGTTTTTTGCTTTGTTTCTTAGTTCTTCGGGCATGCGGTCATCGTCGACCATGATCTTGGTGCCTTCGTATTCGACAACCGGGCGCTCCTTGGCAAAATAGAGTGAGGGAATGGGAATCTGTTCTAGGTAGATATACTGCCATATGTCGAGTTCGGTCCAGTTGGAGATGGGGAAGACGCGTACACTCTCACCTTTTCGGATAGCCGTGTTGTAGACGTTCCACAGTTCCGGGCGCTGGTTTTTTGGATCCCAGCGGTGCTGATCGTCGCGAAACGAGAAGATACGCTCTTTGGCGCGCGATTTCTCTTCATCGCGGCGCGCGCCGCCAATGACTGCGTCGTAGCCACCTTTGTTGAGCGCCTGTTTGAGTGCTTCTGTCTTCATGATGTCGGTGTGTACCTTGGAGCCATGCGCAAATGGAGAGATGTCCATCTTCAGGCCCTCGGGATTGGAGTGTACGATTAGGTCGAAGCCCAACTCCTTGGCACGGCGGTCTCTGAACTCGATCATCTCGTTGAATTTCCATGTCGTATCTACGTGCAGAAGAGGGAAGGGTACCTTTCCTGGTGCGAATGCTTTCATGGCCAGATGCAGCATCACGGACGAATCCTTGCCAACCGAGTACATCATTACAGGATTGGAAAAAGCTGCGGCAACTTCGCGCAGAATATGAATAGATTCAGCTTCAAGTTGTTTAAGGTGGGTCAGTGGTTTCATAGTTTTCTCGGTAAACCTAAAATTTGTATCGCTATACTATCTTGATGATGCTTAATGGATAATTATCATATATTGTTTATTGGAAATCTGACGCTATGTTAGTTGATGATACTATTTATATCATTACTCACAGAAAGCGTGAGAGTAAGAATTTCGTTAAGAAATCTTGATGTTTAATGCTGCCTCTATTGACACAAAGTGGCTATGTTGACGATTTATCTAAAAAATCCTCTTATTATAAATATAACATTCTTTTTATTTTTAGCTCAATATTTTTCTGCCATTTAATACGGAGAATTAGTAATATTTACTCGCTCCATATTTGTTCCCATACCCATAGTCTTTACTGAGATCAGTGCCATTCAGTACTATCCCGACATGCTCGATTTTATGATCAGCAATAATTTTGTTTAAATGTTTTATGAACTCTTTTTTGGTGTAATCTTGTCGCACGACAAACAGAGAAGCATCTGCCCGGTGCATCAAAATTGCCGAATCAGTGACTAAACCTACCGGAGGAGAATCGAGTACAATATAGTCATAACTGCTGCGTAGTTTGGTAAAAACCTCTTTCGCATATTCCGACATAATGAGTTCTGATGGGTTGGGCGGTACAGGACCGGCCGGCATGACGTCTACTCCTTCAACCACTTCTTGTTTGATCACCTGGAATAGTGTGTGTTTTCTTCCAAGAAGGGTACTGACACCCATTTTATTCTCAAGGTCAAAAAATTTACTGAGGTTTGCCCTCCGCATATCCAAATCAATCAGCAGAACTTTTTTCCCCGTTCCAGCCAAAATGCGAGCCAGGTTTGCCGAGACAGTCGTTTTTCCTTCTCCCGAAACCATAGAAGTGACTACAAGCGTTTGGTATGCCAAATCTGTTCGCATAAACTCTAGATTGGTCCTTAAGGCCCGATACGCTTCTAATACAACTGATGATGTTTTTTTGCTTTTTACAAAAGGGATTACGCCGTAGATTGGTATATTCGTTAATCGTTTTAAATCATTCTGCCCGGTAATCGTATTTGCAATGATTTCTTTGAAAAACGCAAAGACAATTCCTGCAATAAGCCCAAGAAGCGTCCCAATAATAACAAACACGGGCCTATTTGGTTTTGAAGGAGCCTCTGGTTCGATCGCCTTGTCAATAATTCGTGTTTTTGAAACAGTTGAAGAGCGTAAAATTGCCGTTTCTGCTCTCTTTTCAAGAAGATAGCTATAGACTCTCTCATTTACCATAGCCGTCCTTGTCAGGTTTGCCAGTTTCTGCTCTTGCTCAGGTAGTGCTTCCATAGACTTCTCATACTCGTTGATGATGCCCAGGATCGACTGTTTTTGCTGAGCGATAACTGCCAAACTGTTTTTGATGGTAAACAAGATTGAGTTTCGTAAAGATTCAATCGATCCTGTAACTCTGAGAACATCAGGATGCAGCTCGGTATATTCTGTCAGTAAAGCCTTCTTTTGTATGACTAGATCCTTCAGCTCCGTTACCATATTCATCAAATTTCCGTCTGCCAAGTCACCTGTACCTAGAGATATCCCAGAAATATCTTTGTTGTTTTTCATATATTCTTGCAAATTTGCAAGCACATTTTGTTGAATTTCAAGCTCCTGAAGCTTGGTTTGGTATTCACTTAATTTATCTACCGTAATCGACGCTTTTTGTGAAATATCTACAAGAATATTGCCTCTTTTGAACTTTTCTAAGCTACTTTGAGATTTTTTAAGTGCTTTGTTTATTGCGTTCAGCTGTTGATCAATAAATTTGAGTGCATTTTCAGCCTCAGTATTTTTTCTTTCGATCTCCTGGTTCAGGTATGCTGAGGCCATGGCATTCGCGATCTCCTTGGCCCTTAGTGCTACCGGATCTTCAAAAGTGACGTTTAGGATTGTACTCGTGCCATCTAAATTGGTAGTAATATTTTGCTGAATAAACTTCCACATATCTTTATTGGGAGTGATGGTGAAACTGTATTTTTTTTCCATCAAATCTGCAAACTTGTCTACTTTGATTTTAAACCAAGGCGTCGATATGATTTCACCATATTCGTGTTCAGCCTTATAGACAATCGGCTCTTCTTTGGGCTTGGGTAATATACCGATCTCTCTTAGCAATGATTTGACATTCCATTTTGACGGAGGGTCAATTTGTAAAATAAATTTATCTTGGTCGATCGGGTATAAATGGAATTTCATACCGTATGCGTTTTCAACAATATTATAGGTTGTCACAATAAAGGGAGTATCGCGGTAAAGCTCAATTTTTTTGAAATTTTTAGTTGTAAAGTATCGCGTGCCGATATCGATTGAGTCCAAAGCCTTCTCAGCAAGGAATCGCGAAGCAAAAATCGTCATTTCATTGTTGGCATTCACCCTTCCTCCATTCAGTGCTTGCTGCAGAAAGTCGATGCTTTCACCACCGCCTCCGGTACCTTGCGGTAACTCAATTGTGGTAGAAGCCAAATATTTGTCATTTTGAAGATAAACAAATATTATTGATCCTACAATAAAAAGTATAGTAATTATCCCAATCAATAGCTTATGGCGTGAAAAAGTTGCAAATAAAGCTCTTACGTCTATTTCATCAATGTTTTTCTGTTCCATCTTTCCTCGATTATTTTATGTTGTTAGACAAATAGACAATATTGACAAACGGCTGTAGCATTGAACTCAGCAGCTGGAATGGCGGAGCGATTTCATTAAATGCCATGTTGTAGCCTTTCATCTCTCTTGGCTGAATGTAGACAATATCATTGGGCTTCAAATAGAGACTCGTTATTCTGACGGCAGACATATGTGTTAAATCAACTATGCGCACTTCGGGTTTGCGAAGATCCCCACGAATAATTTTAATGTTTGTTCTGTCGGCATAATCGGTCAAATCACGTGAGCGGGCAATCACTTCAACAAGATTCATTGTCCCGTTTATTACGGGTACCACTCCCGGAGCATTGACTTCTCCCAAAACAAAAATACGCTGATTCATAATTTCTACGGTTACATATGGATTACGTACGTATCTTTTATATTCACTCATCAGAAACTTTGCAGCTTCATCTTCCGTCATCCCTGCTATTTTTTGTCGTCCGATAAGCGGAAGGCGAATCGTCCCTTCCTGTGTTACCAGAATCCCAAGGCTTTCGTTGTTGCCATAGCTATTTCTGTTGTCGCCGCCTCGGTTATTGACCATAGAAGTAAGCTGGTTTCCAGCAGCTGACTGGTTGTAAACCATTATGGACACTCTGTCATTTGGTGCTATGATATTTTCAAATATCATTTCATTGTGATATTCCTCACTTGATACCTTTGTTGGCTCATCGGAAAGGTTTTCGTCTTGGAAAAGTCGATACTCTTTCAAACTGCAGCCGCTAAATAAAAAGATAAAAAGCATGATCAACAAACTGAATTTTTGATATTTCATTG
>JANTHE010000077.1 GCA_024762585.1 Sulfuricurvum sp.
ATTGAAATCGAGGTGACTGAATCCGTGCTGATGCATCAGGCATCGAAATGGCAGACGGCACTGCATGAATTCCGGCGCATGGGAATCTCGATCGCCATTGACGACTTCGGGACCGGCTACTCCTCGCTGGCTTACCTCAGCCGCTTCCCCCTTTCGGTACTCAAAATCGATAAATCGTTTGTCGACGGCCTGCCAAACGACACCACTTCGTCGGCCATTGCCCACACTATCATTGCCCTGGCAAAATCACTTGACATCTATACGCTTGCCGAAGGGGTCGAAACGCCGGAACAGGCCAGATGGCTTAAACAAGAAGAGTGTGATGTACTGCAGGGCTATCTGTACACACCGCCCATGAATGCCCTTGATACCGAAGCTTGGCTGCACGATTATACCAACTGATAGCGCGTAACGGTGTCGTCGTCCAGATCAATCAATCCCCGACTTCTTAGATCCTCGAACACCGTTTTGTCACACAACACATCGCCGGGCCATTCGCGCGCAAACCCGTCCATAGCGTCTTTGTTGGTACCGTCGACACCGATCATCTCCTCGAGCCAGACGTCGCGCTGCGCATCGATGTTGTTGGTGACGCGCCACACCAGCATATAAGGATTGTTCACGTCGTTTTGGCGGGTATCGACGAAGACGGCGATGGCGATATGCTTTGAGAGCGGCCCCAGCGCGTCGAAGAGTTCGCGGGCCGGACGGGCTTTCTCGTACTGAATTACCGTAATCGGGTTGGCACTCTGCGTCATATACTGCCGAAGCGCGACGATGCTGTTGTCAATCGACTTGGCCTTCTCCAACAGTGTCTCGTCACCCAGCAATTCGATGCGGCGTTCCACGACCTCCCCCGTTGCGTCGATGCCTAGCTTTCCGCCAACTAGCGGTTTTGAGGCCGAGTGGTCGAGCGCGTCGACAATGCCGGTCGTGATGGTGACGGCCTCGGGAGACAAGCGGTCGAGGATATGCTTTGCCAGCGCCTCGTAGTCGCCGAGCGCGGGCGCGTTTTCATCTACAAAAAGCGCATGCTTGACGAAGCTCATCTGCCCCACGCCCCAGAGCGCGTGCATGATCTGCAGGCTGTGGCCGGGGTACTGCGGGGCGATCTTGCACAAAATGAGATTGTGAAACACCCCGTTCTCTGGCATCTTGTAGTCCAGCAGGTCGGGGGCCTGCGTCTGCAGCAGCGGTAGGAAGATGCGCTCGGTCGGCAGCCCCATGTACTTGTCTTCGAGCGGCGGCTTACCGACGACGGTGGCGTAGTACATCGGCGTTTCCTTGGCCGTGATCTTGCTCACCTCCAGCACCGGATAGGGCTCTTTGAGGGTGTAGTAGCCGGTATGATCACCAAACATCCCCTCGATCTCGGTCACCTCCGGGTCCACCCACCCCTCGATGACGATGTCGGCGTCCTCGGGGACGTAGAGCGGGTTGGTCTTGCACTTCACCAGCCGCGCGTTCTCATTGCGCACGAAGCCGTAGAGCATCAGCTCGAAGATGCCGTGCGGCAGCGGCGCGGTTCCGCACCACGTGTAGAGCGGATCGCCCCCGATGGCGACGGAGACGGGCATCTTACGCCCCGCTTTTTTGTACTGGTGAAAGAGATGGTTGGAGTCCTTGTGTATCTGCCAGTGCATGCCGAGGCGGTGATCGTCGTAAACCTGCAGGCGGTACATACCGACATTGTGCACCTCGCCGTCAAGGCTCTGGGTATAGACCTGCCCCATCGTGATGAACTTGCCGCCGTCCTCGGGCCAGGTTTTCAAGATGGGCAGTTCGGACAGCGTGTCGATCTCGCGCGCCTGACACGCCCCGGCGGTTTTCAGCCGCTTGGGGAAAACATGACGCAGATCGAACAGGAACTTGAAGGTCTCGAGCTTGTCACCCAGCGTTTTGGGCGGTTTGAGCTTCATGGCACGCTGCACCTTCGCTGCGATCTCGTCGGGCTTCGCGCCGAAAATAGTCTCGACGACCGCATCGTTGGCGAAGATGTTCATCACCACCGGCATATCGTACGTTTTTCCCAGCGCTTTGTCTACAGGATGGGTAAAGACGAGAATCTTCGGTTCGGCTTTTTTGATCTCGGCATAGGCAATATGCGGAATCTCCAGATTGACATCCAGCGGTTCGTCGATAGTTATGATCCAGGATTTGAGGGTTTCTTGCAGTTTCATAACTGCTATTTTATCAGGTAAATCAAAATATTAATGGTGTCAATATGTCAGCTTGTTATAATGGCACTAAAAATTCGGAGTATTCCTATGAATGTACCAAAAATACGAAAATTCTGCCGCCCGTTCCGCATCGTACTCGGCACGGCACTCATCGGCTACGGCGCCTACAGCGGCAACCCGTGGTTTTACCTCGGCGTCATCCCGCTTGTCGCGGGCATCATGAACTTCTGTCCCCTGTGCAAGATCACAGGGCAGTGCAACATCCTCTAACACCTCCCGGGCAGCGTCCCGGACGACCAAGAAGAACGCAAACAATCGCTACATACCTCACTTGACACCTACTCTTATTTTATAAAAAGTCTAAGTAATATCAAAGTTACTTGATTTTATAATTTAACTAACCATTTAGTTAAATAGGGAGTCTACATGCCACAACCGCCCCAGCGCAACGCCGAAGCGACCAAAGCGAAAATCATCGACAACGCGATGCAGCTCTTTTCGAAAAAAGGGTTTGATGCGACGACGGTGGACGACATCGCCGGTGCGAGCGGCGTCAACAAGGCGCTGCTCTACTACTACTTCAAAAACAAGTCGGGACTTTACGAAGCTGTGATGACGCAGGTGCTCGACGCCATCCATGATGCCGTCGCGGGTGAGAGCAGCGGACACGACGACCCGGTGACAGAGCTGGAAGCGTTTGTTATGACCTATGCGCGCTACGCGCAGGAGCACCCCTATTTCCCCGCCCTGCTGCTGCGTGAACTCAGCGACAGCGGAGCGCATCTGCCCGAAATGATGTTCGGCAAGATGCGCCGGCTCTTTGCGCTGCTGGGCGACATTTTGAAGCGCGGAGAGGCGCAGGGGGTTTTCAAACCCGCCATCGCGATGGTCGTACACTTTATGATCATCGGCACGCTCAACTTGATGGTCACCACCGCGCCCCTGCGAACTATAGCGGCGCAAAACGACGCGGTCGACACCTGCGCGGAGTGCAGCATGGACAAGATCGCCGAGTATCTTTACAACAACATCAAAACCATGCTGGAGGTCAATACATGAGAAAAATTACACTGGCCCTTATCGTTCCACTGCTGCTGCAGGCCCACACCCTTGCTGAGCTTTTCGATGCGCTCAAGCACCATGCGCAGACGAAGAGCGACGAAATGTCGGTACAAAAGGCGCACATCGCCAAAGCGCAGGCCGACGCCAGGCTCTACCCCACCATCGACCTGTTCGGAAAGTACGACAACTTTTCCGTGCCCACGGGAATGTTGCCGATACCGCCGAACACACTCTTTCCCATGATACAGAATCAAAACATCCCGCAGCCGTTCAGTTACAACATCTACCGGCTCGGAGCCTCCATCAGTATGCCGATCTTTGTAAAATCGATCTTCACCTATGCCGAGAAAGCCGAGGCAATGGCCCGCAGCGCACAGGTGAAAAAACGGATCAACCGGCTTAAAAACGAGGCGGTCATCGTCGGCACCAACGCCAACTTTCGCTATCTGAATGCACTGGAGAAAGCGCTCGAGGGCAAACAGCGCTCGCTGAAAGAGACGCAAAAGACTCTGCAGATCAAAGTCGACAGCGGCCGCGCACCGGCGTCGGCGCTCTACAAGATCAACGACGGCCTCAACCAAATCGCCATCGCCAAAAACAACATTGCCCTACAGCGAAGCCAGATTGTCTCGACCATCGAGGGGCTCACGGGCATCGTGCTCGATGCGCCCGTGCCGATGACGCAGACAGGCAATTACCAAAGCGGTGCCTACGCCTCGCTGGAGCCGCTGCGCAAAAAGATAGAGGCCGACCGGCTGGGGGTACGCGCCGAACAGGAAAAACTCTACCCCGCGCTCTTCGCCAAGGGCAGCTATGTGCGCAGCTACGGCGATTCGTACAACAACCACACCGGCGTCTACGAAAGCTACGGCGACATCGGGGTGATTCTCAACATCCCGATTTTGCACATGGATCAGTACGAGGCTATCACCAAAGCCGAGCTCGAGGTCGCGTCGGGTGAAGTGGAACTGGAAAAAGCGCGCGAAGAGCTTCAGGCGAAAGCCCGCGCGCTGGAGAGCTCGCTGCCGCTGCTGGACAATTCGGTCAGCCTCTACGGCAAAAGCGTCGAAGACAAGAAGCGGCTGCTGGAGATCGCCAAAGTCAACTACAAAAACGGCCGCCTCAGCACCGAGGAGTACCTGCGCTACGAAGACGACGTCATCGACGCGGAGGCAAAGCGCTACAAGGCCCAAACCCAGAAATGGCAGACGCTCATGCAGCTCGCCGTCATCTATGCAAACCCCATCGAGGAGATCGTCCAATGAACAAATATATGAAAATAACCCTGGGCGTCGCAGCTGCCGCCGCACTCGTCGCCCTTGGTGTCAAAGCCGTGAAGAACGCCCGCGCCAAAGATGCGGCGCAGCCCGTCGCCAACATCTATCCTGTCGGCGTGTCCACCCTGCAGCCGAAAGCCGGACACGTCGTCCTCACCCTGCCCGCGCTCACAGAGGTGGCCAATGACAGAGACGTCCAGCTCGCTTCACGCATC
The DNA here is from genome assembly GCA_024762585.1 of Sulfuricurvum sp. Classification (GTDB taxonomy): domain Bacteria; phylum Campylobacterota; class Campylobacteria; order Campylobacterales; family Sulfurimonadaceae; genus Thiomicrolovo. The sequence continues at coordinate 4,735 of JANTHE010000077.1, forward strand.
GCCGCGCGCATCGTTGACATTCAGCCCAGCGGCACCATGGTCAAGCAAGGCGACATCATCGCCCGGCTCGATACGACCGGGATCGAAAGCGGCCTCAAGAGCGTCCGCGACCAGATCACGGCGGCACGGATCGCCCTGAACAATCTGCGTGAAACCCACAAAAGGACGCTGGAGCTGCTCAAGGTACAAGGAGCCTCGATCGAAACATCTCAAAAAGAGGCCACAATGATCGCCAATGCCGAAGCCGGTCTCAACGCCCTCGAGCAAAAAGAGATCGAACTGCGCAACAATCTCTCCTATGCCACGATCAGCTCCCCCGTCGACGGGACCATCGCCAAAACGTTCGCCAACCCAGGCGCGCTCAGCGCGCCGGGCAAACCGCTGCTCTCCGTGCACGCGAAAAACGGTTTCTACCTGATGGTGCGAGTACCGACAGACCTGCATGTCCGAGCGGTACAGCTCCATGGCAAACGCTACGATGCCGTCGCGCTGGGCAGCACCTATCACGGCCTTGCGGAGTACAAGGTCTATCCGGGTGACACGAAACTCATCAGCGGTGACCGGGTCCAGACCGATGTCGTCGTGTTCGAACAAGAAGGCACCCTGCTGCCCTTCGACGCCGTTTTGGACCGTAACGGGCAGAGCTATGTGCTTGTCGCCAATGGCGACAAAGCCGTCGCGCAGCAGGTCCATATTGTGCAGCGCGGTGAGCAGGGCGTTGTCGTCTCGGATGACCTCAAAGACAAACGCCTCGTCATCGCCAAACCCGACATCATGCTCCGCCTGCTCGGCGGTGCGGCGCTGCGTACTAAGGAGTAGCCGATGTTTGACTTTTTCTATAAACGCCCCTATCTGCTCTACGCGCTAATTGCGGCATTTTTCATCATGGGGGTCATCGCGCTGTTGACGCTGCCCAAAAACCTCTTTCCCGACGCGAACCCGCCGCAGGTGATCGTGATCACCCAGGTTCCGGGTGCCACGGCGCAGGTCGCGGCCTCGACCGTCTCCAAACCGATCGAGCAGGAGATATCGCGCCTGGGGCTGGTCACCGATGTCAGCAGCGTCAACGTCGCCGGTTTTTCGATCGTCAAGGCCGATTTCGATTACAAAAAAGGGCTGAATGCTGCGGCCGTCGATGTTGCCAATGCGCTCTCTATCGCCAAAGCCAGGCTGCCCAAAGGGACGAATCCCGCCATCTATACCGCGGGCGACTTTACCCTCCCCGTCGATGTCATCGCGCTCAGCCCGCAAGACAATTCGATTTCGCTCGCCGAAATCCGCAAGATCGCCGACAGCTTCATCAAACCTCGCCTGCTCTCCAATGCCGCCATCGGGAACGTCGAGGTCTTCGGCGGCTACCAGAGCGCCGTTACCATCGAGGTCGATCCTTTCAGGGCCAAGCGCTACGGCGTCAATTTCGACACCGTCACCAAAGCGCTCGCAACGCTCGACCGTGATATGCCCATCGGCTTCGTCAAGGGGGACGACGATTTTTATACCGTGACGTTCTACGGCGAAAAGGACAATATCGAGCGCCTCAAACAGCTGCGTGTCCTGCCCAATGTGCGGCTTGCCGACATCGCCGACGTGAAATGGGGCTATCAAAAACGCACCAGCGGCTATATCGGTAACGGCCGCGACGCGATCGCCCTGGCCGTACAGCGCGCGCCCGGCGGCAGTGTACTCAGCGTCAGCAAAGCTGCGCGTGCCGAGATGCAGCAGCTGCGGCAGCGCTACCCGAACATCCGGTTCGAGATCGCCGACACCCAGCGCGACCTCATCGAGCAGTCCAATGACAATATGCTCGAAGCACTGCGCGATGCGATCCTCTACACCCTGCTGGTCATCATGCTCTTTTTGGGTAATTTCCGCGCCATCGTCGCGGCGGGCCTCTCGATCCCGATGGTCTTTTTCGCCACGATGGCGATCATCTGGCTCACCGGCGGCAGCCTCAATATCGTCATCTACACCGCCATCATCCTCGCACTGGGCATGCTCACCGACGATGCAGTCGTCGTACTGGAGAACATCGAACGCCATCTCAAGGAGGGGCACGAAAAGCTCGAGGACGCCATCACCCACGGCACGAAAGAGGTTCTTGGCCCCGTCTTCGCCGGCACCATCGCCACCATCGCGATCCTCTTTCCGCTGATGTTCGTCGGCGGCTTCCCCCAAAAGATCTTCCGGCCGCTGGTCGAAACCCTGATTATTGCGCTGATCGTCTCGTGGTTTCTCTCCATCACCTTCATCCCCTCGCTGTCGAAATGGCTCTACAAGAACGGCACGGGCAAAACGAAGATAGAAGAAGGCTTTGAATGGCTCTATCAAAACAGCATCGGCCGCCTGGTGGGACCGTATGTGGGCATCATCCGCTTCTCCAACGGCCATTACAGGATTATACGCCGCATTTTGCTGACCCTCGGTGTCATCGTCGTGCTGCTCGCCAGCGTCAAGAACATCATGCCGACGATCGGCAAAGATACGATGCCGCCAATGGATACGGGCATCATCAAAGCGCAGCTGGCGTTCAGCGCCAACGACACGGTCGAAAGCGCCGAACAGCGCATAAAACCCGTGTTGCAATGGCTGCATCATCAGCCGTGGGTAGCGCGCAGCTCCGTCGCTTTCGGCGGTGAAGCGGGGGTCCTGAGCCTTGGCAGCGGCAACCTCCCCGCCGAAGCGACCATTACGATCAACGCCGTCAACCGGTTCGAGCGCGACCAGAGCATCTGGGAGCTTGAACACGTCATCCGCGACCGCCTCGCCCAGCTGCGGGGCGTCAAACGCAACGACGTCTTCGACTTCGGCGCGACCCCGCTCTCCTCCATCAAGGCGACCGTCGACACCCGGCTGCGCTCACCCTACGTCGATGACCTGTCAGACAAAGCGCATATCGTGCAAAAAACGATGCAGACGGTGCACGGTCTCACTTCCGTCTCCACCAGTTGGGATAAGGACTTCATGGAGATCGAGCTCGCCATCGACGAGAACAAGGCGCTCAGTTACGGCGTGACCCCCTACCAGATCGCGATGCAACTGCCGATCAAAGGGGAGATCATCGGCCTCAAAGCCAATCTGCAGTCCATGAACACGCAGGTCGTGCGCCTCTACCTCAAAGGCAAGTT
>JANTHE010000078.1 GCA_024762585.1 Sulfuricurvum sp.
TTGTAATAAAGCATTTTGAAATTTTTATGCTGAATTGCCGTCAGATACTCCATCGACAAATAAACATTTGGAGCAGTTTCACCAGCGATTCGCGCTGATTTTGCTTTCGTTGCACCAATGCCGATAAAAATCGCGTCATGCGTCTTGACAATCTCCTCAAAAGGGACATCCTTTCCGACTTCACAGTTCAACACCAATTCCATGCCAGCTTCTTCAAGCAGCTTTACTCGGCGTTCAATAATCTTTTTGTCAAGCTTGAAGTTCGGAATACCATACGTCATCAGCCCGCCGGGACGATCCGCACGCTCATACACTGTAACACCGACGCCTGAACGCAACAGATAGGTCGCCGCAGAGAGTCCGGCGGGACCGGACCCAATAACTGCCACCTTTTTATCGGTTGTGACACCAGGGAACTGCGGCGCCAGCCCGGCTTTAAACCCCTCTTCATTGATAAAGGTCTCGACAGAACCAATCGTAATAGCACCATGGCCGTCATTGAGCGTACAGTCGCCTTCACACAGGCGGTCCTGAGGACAGACCCGCCCCATCACTTCCGGGAAAGGCGATGGTTCGTTGGAGAGCTTGAATGCAAATTCCAGATCTTTTTCCGCCACGGCTTTGAGCCACTGCGGTATATAGTTATGCAGCGGGCACTTGTTCAGACAGTACGGATCACCGCACTGTACACACCGGTCGCTCTGTGCTGCAGCATCATGGTTGTTGAAAACCTCGTAAATCTCTTTAAAGTCCTTTATCCGGTCGACGACGAGACGTTTTTCGGGGTCGATACGGCCTACAGTTAAAAATTCTCTCATGTTAGTCTCCCTTCTCCTGGTTCAACGGCAGTTTTCTCAGATTTTTCGGACGTACCAGCCAGAAGTTTCTGATCTCCGTTCGGAAATTGTCTAGAATATATTTAGCTTTTGAACTGCCGGTTTCATTGACATAATCTTTTAGCAGTCGCTTGAGATAGTGGCGTGCTTCATCACCGTCATCGGTATCAATACGGATCGCTTCAACAAGCTCACGGTTGACATTTTCAATAAAATTGTGTCCTTCGTCAAACACAAAAGCGATTCCGCCCGTCATCCCCGCACCGAAGTTTACCCCGGTCTTTCCGAGAATAACGACGATACCGCCGGTCATATACTCGCACGGGCTGTCACCGGTACCCTCAACGATCGCCAGCGCTCCGGAGTTACGCACGGCAAAACGTTCGCCGACCGCAGCATTGAGGTAGAGCTTGCCTCCGGTCGCGCCATAAAGGCATGTATTGCCGCCGCCGCTGTACTCACCACCCTCATGCGCTGAGCGGATGACGATCTTGCCGCCATGCATCCCCTTGCCGATATAATCGTTGGCGACCCCTTCGAGCGTCAGGTTGACGCCGTTGATCAAGAAGGCTCCGAACGCCTGTCCGGCCACCCCTTTGAGCTGAATATCAATGGTACCGTCAGAGAGTCCGGCATCGCCGTAATAGCGTGCAATCTCTCCGGAGACTCTTGCGCCAAAACTGCGGTTAAGGTTGCATATATCGCGCTTGATACGCACCGGATGCTCCGGATGCTTAATGGCGCTGCGAACCTCTTCAAGGACTGCTTTTTCAAATACATTGTTATCAAACGGTTCATTAAAGGCCACCTGGCAGGTGTCAATACCTTCCTCACGATGCAACACAGCGCTGAAATCGAATTTCTGAGCCTGCGGTGTATCAATGACATTGAGCAGGTCACTGCGTCCAATCAGTTCATCGAGCGTTTTGTACCCAAGCTGCGCCAGATATCCGCGTACATCTTCGGCCATAAGCGTAAAGAAATTGATAAGCTGCTCCACTGTCCCTTGATAGTACTCATTGCGCAGTTTCTCATTCTGAGTCGCAATACCGACGGAACATTTGTTGACATGGCAGATCCTCAGCATCTTACAGCCTACAATCGTCAGGACACCGGTACCGAATGCATAACTTTCCGCACCCAACAGAGCGGCTTTGATAATGTCCAGCCCTGTTTTCAGCCCCCCGTCCGTCTGCACTTCGACCAGCTGTCGCAAATCGTTCGCTTTAAGCGCGTTGTGTGCTTCGGAAAGACCAAGTTCCCACGGATTGCCCGCAAACTTAATCGAGGTTAGCGGTGCGGCACCCGTACCACCGTCGCCTCCGGAGATGATAATCTTATCCGCATACGCTTTAGCAACGCCCGCAGCGATCGTTCCAACGCCGGCAGTCGAGACCAGTTTGACGGCAATTTTGGCCTCCGGGTTGACCTGCTTGAGATCAAAAATGAGCTGTGCCAGATCTTCGATAGAGTAGATATCATGGTGCGGCGGCGGAGAAATCAGTGTCACGCCCGGCACTGTATGGCGCAGACGGCCGATGAGTGCCGTGACCTTGTGGCCGGGCAACTGGCCGCCCTCGCCCGGTTTCGCCCCCTGGGCTACCTTAATCTGAATCTCTTCTGCAGATCGCAGATACGCCGGTGTAACGCCGAAGCGCCCCGACGCGACCTGCTTGATTTTCGAGTTCTTGATAGTTTTGAAGCGCGCGGCATCTTCACCGCCTTCGCCAGAGTTGGATTGTGCGCCGATGGTGTTCATCGCCTCGGCAATGCATTCGTGTGCTTCAGGTGAAATTGACCCCAGGCTCATTGCTGCAGAGCTAAAACGCTTCGTGATCGCCTCGACCGGCTCAACTTCACTGATATCTATTGATGCCCGGTCTGACTTGAGCTCAAGAAAATCGCGTATAAATTTCTGACCGCGGTTTAATACTATCGATTTAAGACGTGCATAATCCTCCGGATCTCCCGATTTGCTCAGAGCATGTATGGCATGAATCACTTGCGGTCCGAAGTCGTGATACTCCTGCCCGTTATAAAACTTGTAGAAACCGCCGATCTTGAGTGGGAAAATGTTATTAAAACCGTGAGCATCAAATGCCTCTGCATGTGCTTTTTTAAGACGGGCATCGATATCGTCGTACCCCAGGCCGGGAATGAGGCAGTGAGAATCACCGAAACAATCTTTAACAATCTCCTTGCCAAGACCCAATGTATCAAACAGGCCGGAATTACGGTACGAAGCTATAGTAGCGATCCCCATCTTGGACATGATCTTCAAAAGACCTGCATTGAGCGTACCGTGAATAGATTTGAGGGCGTCACTGCAAGGGATATCGGAGAAAATCTTGCGTGTTGCAACCATTTGCACCGCCGTTGAGAAGAGCAATGTAGGATAGAGTGCACTCGCACCATAGGCAATCAGGGTAGCCGCACCATGCGAATCGACCACTTCTGAAGTCACTGCAACAAGTGAAACGAGATGTCGCACTCCCGCTTCCAGCAACGCTACGTTCAAGCGCCCTACCGCCATCAGCATCGGAATGGTATTATGGGTCGCATCCAGTCCGCTGTCATCCAGGATGACGATACGGATTCCCTCTTTTTTGACTGCCCTGATGACCGTTTTTACCAGTGCTTCCAGCGCCGGCCTCAATGCCCCTTCAAAGGCAGTCGAGAACGTGGCGTTTTTATAGCATGGCTGAAAACGTGGCGAATCAGGATTACCATAAGACTTAAGCACCACGAGTTTTTCGTAGGTGATAATCGGAGAGATCGCTTTGAGACGGTGTGCATGCGTCGGCAGCTCGTCCAGGATATTGTGTGTTTCACCAAAGCCGGTATTGAGGCTCATAACGACTTTTTCCCGGATTGGATCGATTGGCGGATTCGTCACCTGTGCAAACTTCTGTTTGAAAAAGTCACTGAAGCTTCGCTGTTTCTCACTGAAAGCGGCCATCGGAGTATCATCACCCATGGAACCGACCGCCTCTTTTCCGTCTTTGATCATCGGTTCGATCACCTGTTCGATCACCTCTTCAGTGACATTGTAATAGCGTTGGCGCTGTACCAGTTCATCTATTTCAAAATCACAATGGGCACTGTACTGCTCTTCGACATGCTCCTGCAGGTAGACCATATGTTCATTCAGCCATTTCATGTATGGTTGTGAAGATTTAAGATAATCGTTAATCTCATCGTCTTTGAGTACTTTCCCAAATTTAAGATCCAGGCCGATCATTTCACCCGATTGCAGACGCCCGCGCTCTTTAATATTGGACTCTTCAAAATCAATCACGCCGTATTCGCTGGCAATCAGCAGTGTGTTGTCGTTCGTAATGATGTACTTCGAAGGACGCAATCCGTTTCGATCGAGGACACAGCCAATGTAGCGCCCATCCGTCAACGAGAATGCCGCCGGACCGTCCCACGCCTCAAAAACGGTGGAGTGGTATTCGTAAAATGCACGCAGATCCGGATCCATATGCGGCGCATTCTGCCACGGGGCTGGGATAACCGCGCGGGCCGCTTTGAAAAAGTCGACACCATTGGCGATCAGAAATTCGAAAAAGTTGTCCGCGCTGGCACTGTCACTGGCCTCCGGCTGCAAAATAGGCAGTAAGCGTTCGAGCTCTTTTTTTGTAAAAATTTCGCTTTTAACCGAATCGGATTTCACTCTGACATTGAAGCGGTTGGCTTCAACAGAGTTGATTTCACCATTGTGCGCCACGGCACGAAACGGCTGCGCCAGACGCCATTTGGGCAGCGTGTTCGTTGAAAAACGCTGATGGAACAGTGAAAAGGATATCTTGAAATCGGGATCTTGGAAATCCTTGTAAAACTCCTTGATATGCGTCGGCATCACCAGCCCTTTAAACGAAATCACGCTTGAAGACATGGACGGTATATAAAAATCCTCATCATCTTCCAACTGATGTTCGGTCTCTTTACGGCTGAGGTAAAGCAGAGCATCAAACCGCTGTGTCGCCATAATCGAGTTGGGAATGATAAAAATATGGTAGATATGCGGCTTCGTATCGATTGCCTGTTGCCCCAGAGCATTGATCTCCACCGGTACTTCTCGCTTCAGGACGATTTTGAGGTCATTTTGCACACAGACATCAGCCAATATCTCAAGATGCTTTTTTACGCGTGTGAACACGGTTGCTACGGCATACATATCCGGAAGTTCTACACCGTTTTCCAATGCCACTTTTCGCATAAATTCGTTTGGCATCGAGAGCAGCAGCCCGCTGCCATCACCCGTTTTTCCATCTGCCGCGATGGCACCGCGATGCATCATGCGCTCCAATGCCGTAATGGCACGTTCAAGCGTCTCGTGCGACGACCGATTGTCAATATTGGCGATCAGACCGAAACCGCAGTTGTCTTTAAAAGATCGCAACAGGTCAGAATATTCCACTGGACTCACCTTTTTAAGCATATTATAAGCATGTTTTCCGTATTTAGAATAATGCTGGATTCTAATATTGTACAATATACAGGTTTAAAGCACGATTTTATAACTGTTTGCTATGCTGACAACCAAGAAAGATGATACAGGAAGAAACACTGCATGCAAGGGTACATCATACGACTTCAGCGTGTGAAGGATGAAGATCTTATCCTCTCAATTTTGACGAAGAACCGCTTAGAAACCCTTTACCGATTTTATGGTGCACGGCACGGTACGATCAACCTTGGCTATAAAATCGATTTTGAAATCGAGCACTCCCTCAAATCATCCATCGGACGGCTATATGACGTGGTACATCTCGGTTTTCCCTGGCTTTTGGAACAGGATCGACTACGAATCTGGCAACAATTTACAGCACTCTTCTACCCGCATCTTAAAGAGTCCGAAGAAACCGGAAGTTTCTATTTTATGTTACTTGAACAGTGTGCCGAACAATGGGCGCGACAGAACCCCAAGCGAATCGCCATTGAAGCATATGTACAACTGTTGCGTCATGAAGGCAGGCTGCCTGACTTAGAACACTGCTTTTTTTGCGAACATCATATTGACGATGCAGATATTACATTGATTCGCGGATTTCAGTACGCACACACATCCTGTGCGCATCGGCAAGGTGTCTGTGCAACTGCCGTAAAAGAGTTGATGCAGCATAACGGTTCACTGTTTCTGAATGATGACGAGGTTGATCAATTATGGCTGACACTGACAGAGGGGTTCTAGATATTGATGGGGTCTTTTTTATGCGCTGAACTCTGCTTTAAGTTTGTCAAAATAATATCGCAGATCATTCATGTGGCGCATCAGAATGTCAGAATCGCTTCCCGCTTTGCAGTAAGCGTTGAATTCACTCAGCACATCTGCAATGCCACCCTCTCCCAGATTGACCGCAGAACCTTTCAGCATATGGGTCACTTCTTCGAGTTGCGCGACATCATTTGCCTGTATTGCCGAATCAAGGTTCGGCATTTCTTCTTCTATCTGCTTGACCAGTTCTGCGACAAACAGATCCGCTTCTTCTTGTGACAACCCCAGCTGTTCCATGGCTCTGTGATTACTGAACTTCGGATATACTGTGATTTCTTCTGCTATTTGCTCAGGTACTGTTTTTTCATGGACAAGCCCAGGTTCCTCAGCTTCAGAAATCGCCAGATTATCGGTTTTGGTCTCTAGGGGCTCTGGAAAAACAGGTTTAGCTTTTTCTTCGACAGAAGATATAGATCCTGTACTTTCCTCTTTCGCCAAGACAGTGTCTTTTTCTTGCTTCTGCACCGCTTCGCTGCTTCGTTTGTCTTCTTTTTGTTGCAGCGTTTTAATATGCTTAGAACTTTTCAGCTGTAATATCAGTGCGGCCAGCAAAAGCAGCATTGCAATAAGCGCAACGCCAATGAAGAGGTAAAAGAGTAACGACATCAGAAAACCCTTGTGCTAATATGGTACCATTTATCCTATATCAAAACGGCTTATAACAGGTTAAGGAGTGCCACCCTCTCTGCTAAACGTGAAAATCAAGATCCATACGTACATATACTATGCATTTCTTGCCATCAGCATTTGCGTCATTTCCCCAGGATGCACAGGATGACTATAAAAATATCCCTGAACCTCGTCGCACTCCAGTGTCTTTAAAAGCGCATCCTGTGTTGAAGTTTCAACACCTTCCGCAACGACCCTCAACCCCAGCTTCTTCGCCATACTGATCGTTGCAGAGACAATTGCCTGATCATTTTCATCCGCGGGCAGAGCATCAATAAAGGATTTATCAATTTTTAGTTTGTCAAGATTGTACTCTTTCAGATTACTGAGCGATGAGTAACCTGTTCCGAAATCATCGATTGAAAACTGAAAGCCTGCACTGCGCAGCGACTCAATATTGTTTCGAGCTCTTTGTGTGTTGTCCATCAGTGTACTTTCTGTTATCTCAAATTCAATCTCTTCCGGATTAACCTTTCTTTCCCTTATTTCATGACGCATCATCGCCTCAAAACGCGCATCACTAATCTCTTTTCGTGAGAGATTGATCGAAATCCGTATTGGCGTTACTGATATATCTCTCCATTCTGCCAACTGTCTGCTCACTGTCTCTAGTACGAATTGACCGATATCATGGATCACACCACTCTCTTCTGCCACCTTTATGATTTTATGGATCGGAAGGTTCTTGATACTGTCATCTGTACACCTTAACAGTGCTTCTGCCCCCGTTACCCGACCATCTCGAATGGAAAACTGCGGCTGATAGACTATCTCAAACGCTTGATTTTTCAGTGCTTCTTTGGTCGAGCGCTGAATCCGGAAGTATTCGTTTGATATAACAGAATGCTCTTTTTTTACAAAATCGAATCCATCTTTCCCATTTTGCTTTACGGCATACATCGCTTTGTCCGCCACGTCAATCAACGACCTTGCATCGTGACCATCGTCGGGAACCATCGCAACGCCGATACTGAAGGTAATTTTGA
>JANTHE010000079.1 GCA_024762585.1 Sulfuricurvum sp.
AGATCTATTGCTTCGGCCGTCGTCAGTCTCATAATTGCCCCGTTTTTTTCATAGAAGTATACCGTTACTTGAACCGTTTTCTTCGTTTGGGTTTTCTAAAAAAGATCCCTTTAAGCGCATAGAGCGCCAGCAAGGTCGCAAGTGCCCCCAAGACGACCTGTGTCCATGCGCCGATGCGGATGTTCTTGTTCAAAATATCGCGATGAACCCTGTTGTCGACCGTCACCCCGGCAAACTGCGACATATGCACCATGGCGCTGACCGCGAGATCGCCCTCGGGCACCGTCTGGTGGCAGGAGAGGCAGACCCCGCTGCGATCGAGTTTGGCGCGCTGTTCATTGCTGAGCGGTGCGGAGCGTTTCCAGTGATTGCCCACCGTCTGCAGCTGCGTGCCGTTCTCGTCGACAAAACGGTCCCAGTCGTTTTCAAGGTGTGCAATGCCCTGAATCTGCACCTGCGTACGCTTCGGAATCACCCGACCGTCTGCGGTCATGAGGTCGATCACGGTGTCGCGGGTCTGATCCGCACGCAATCTGCCGTGATCCTCGCCGTAGCCCGCGGCTTTCGGGTCGGTATGGCAGCTCTCGCAGCTGCGCGAACGGCGGCTGACCGTATGCGGATGCACCGGCGCCATGACGATGGCGTTCTGACCTTCTTCGCCCGCACCCTCGACGTTCGGCAGTTTGGGGATGTAGTTCTCCACGATCGCCTTGCCGTCTTTGCCGATGACGGTCAGGTTTACCTGGCAGCCCGGCATCGTCGGCGACACCCGCCCTTCACCGTTGACACTGAGCGGCGGATTCTCCCAGCGCAGATAACTGCGGGTCTCCGTCACCTTGCCGTCGACCAGATAGGCTTTGAGGTCGCGCGACTCCCCCGTCATGCCGTGCAGGTCATGGTCGTGCGACGCCGCCAGGTAATCCACGTTCTGTTTGCCGCCGGAGTAATCGATCTTGACATGGCAGCCGTAACACTGCGGCGCCCAGGTGGCGTGACAGGTGTAGCACTCCATATTGTCCGTGTGCGCGTCGATACGGTCCATCGCCGTCAACGCAGAAGCGGAGAGCTTACCCTCGTTTTTCAGGGTTTTGAGCGGCGAGAGCGTCACGTCTTTGCCCGAAGCGAGATGGACAACAACCTTGTCGCCTTTTTTCTCGGTATGCACCAGCGGATTGCCGCGTGCGCTAAGCAGGTACCCCTCTTTTGCCGGTTCAACCGAGCCTTTTTTCAGGTACGCGGCGATGGTGGTCGCCACGCCTCTTTGCGTGCCGGTTTTTAGGGTTTTGGCGAACTCGTCACTGTACCCAAGCGGCAGTTCCCACGGATACTTTTTCGTCGTACCGTGGCAGTCCTGACACTCGACCTCGACCGCCCCAAGGTTCGCTCCGGTTAAAAAACCGTCTCCATGCAAGTCATTGCTGGTATGGCAGTCCTGACAGAGCATCCCTTTTTGGTAGTGCACATCCTCTTGCATATGCATGTAGCGCTTGGTATGCAGCTTGGGCTGGCCCTTGCCCTGTTCGTCCCACGGGCCGCTGTACTCGGTCTCCATCAGCCCCTGATAGCTCACCCCGATGCGCTTGCCGCGGTTGTGGCAGGTGGTGCAGGTCTCGACCGGGACACCGGAGTACTCTACACCGTGAACATGGACCTTGGCATCGCGGGTGGACTGGATGGCATGCACCAGCAGATGCCCGCTGGCGTTTTTGTCGATGCTCTTGTCGCCGCCCTCGTAATGACCGTAATTGCTGTAGGGGATGTGGCACGACGCGCAGCCCATGCCACGATAATCGCCCCGGCGGAAACGCCCCTTGCCCCCGGTGTGGCAGCGCAGGCACTCCTGACGCAGATAGGTGTAGACCGAGCGCGACGCGTTTTGCTCCACCTCGTCCGCCGTCGGCGCGGGCGGGATTTCGGTCTGCTGTTTGGGGAATCCCTGCGGTTCGAGTGCGGAGAGTGTTTGCATATAGCGTTTATATGCATCCGTTCCCAATCGCGCATGCACGTCGGAGGTGTTGACGTCGAACGTGGCATGAGGGTGCTCATACCCGCCGGCCACGCCGAACCCCCACTCCGCGCCGTGAATCTTGCCCGCTTCGGTGTTCATGAGGCTGTTGCGCTGCGCACGCACCTGCTCCTGATGACACATACCGCAGGTGTGTTCATTGATCCACGGGCTGCCGGGGGCAGGGTAGAAATCTTTGGGGCCTTCGTGGGTCAGAAAATAGGGAACCGTTCCCGTATGGGCACGCTCTTTGACCATGGAAGTCGGATTGCCCCCGTGGCAGACGATGCAGTCGTTGTAGCGGTGGCCCGCCTTGCGTGCGACGTCACGAATCTCGTGCATCATCTGCGACTCGGAGTCGCGGATGGGTTCTATCCCTTTATGGCACTCCTTGCAGCTGTTGGCCGCGAAAAGCAGCGTACCGAGCAGCGCAAGAAGTACCGGAAGTTTCACGCCCCGGCCTTCTCTTTGGCAATGGCATCGAGGACGCCGTTGATGAATTTGGGAGACTGCTCCGTTCCGAACGCCTTGGCCACTTCGATCGCCTCGTTGATGACGACGGCCGAATCAAGGTCGCTGTAGAGCGCTTCGTACGCTCCCAACCGCAGCGTCGCACGCTCGATGGAACCCAGACGGTCGAAATCCCACTCTTTGAGATGCTTGACAATCGCCGTATCGATCGCTTCGAGATGTTCCATCACCCCGTCAAAAAGTGTCAGTGCGAAATCTTTCTGTTTATTGCGAATCTTCTTCTCTTCCAGGATAGCGTCGGTATGGTCCGCTATGGCCCCGTTGCCGAGGTCATAGGCGTACAGCAGGCTGACGACGGCCATACGCGCATGGTGCCGCGTTGCCATTACGCCTCGATCTCCGCATAGAGGTTGAGCATCTCGATCACCGTCGTCATCGCTTCAAACCCCTTGTTCCCGGCTTTGGTGCCCGCACGTTCGATGGCCTGCTCGATAGTATCGGTCGTCAGCAGACCGAACGCGACGGGTTTGGCGTATTTGAGCGAGACAGTGGCAATGCCTTTGGTCGCCTCGGCGGAAACATAATCAAAATGCGGCGTTGCCCCACGAATGACCGCTCCCAGTGCACAGACCGCGTCATACTTCCCTGTTGCGAGCAGCCGTTCGGTGGCCATCGGCAGCTCGAACGCCCCCGGTACCAGCACCAAATCCAGCTCATCCGCATTGCCGCCGTGCCGAGCGTAAGCATCCTGTGCGCCTTCGACCAGCCGGTCAGTAATGAGGTGATTGAAGCGTGCTGCGATGATCGCCACTTTCCTGGCAGGGGCGACCTGCAGTTTACCTTCGATAATCTTCATCTCTATTCTCCTTTAAAATTATTGTGCAGCTTCTTGAATCTTCATCAGTGTCTGCGTCAGGGCATCCAGTGTCTCCAGCGTGACCATGTTCGGGCCGTCGCTGAGCGCACAGGAGGGGTCAAAGTGCGTTTCGAAAAAGAACCCGTCGACCCCGACGGCCGCGGCCGCTTTGGCAAGGTAGGGAACCATGGAGCTGTCGCCGCCCGTCTTTCCGCCGCCCGAGCCCGGCATCTGGACCGAGTGCGTCGCATCGAAGACAACCGGGGCGAACCGGCGCATGATCACCAGCGAGCGCATATCGACGACCATGTTCCCATACCCGAAACTCGAACCGCGTTCGGTCAGAAGCACCCCGTGTTTTTTGGCATTCTCAAAGCTCACTTCATCGCAGCCGCGCGTTTTGAGCACCTTGAGCACGGAGTACTGCATATCGGCGGGATTCATGAACTGCCCTTTTTTGATATTGACGATGCGCTCCGTCTTGGCCGCGGCCACCAGCAGATCGGTCTGCCGGCATAAAAACGCCGGGATCTGCACGATGTCGGCCACCTCGGCTGTCGGTGCAACCTGATATGACTCATGCACATCGGTCACGATCTTGTAGCCGAACGTCTCCTTGACCTTCTGCAGCAGCCGCAATCCCTCTTCCAGCCCCGGGCCTCGGTAGCTCTCCAGCGATGTGCGATTGGCCTTGTCGAAACTGGCCTTGAAGTAAAAATCAAACTGCGGATCTTCTTGATATTTCAGTAAGGATTCCGCGATCTTGAAAAGCGACTCCTCGCTCTCTATTACACAGGGTCCGGCCATTAAGATCATCTATTTCACTTCCTTTTGCGCTTCATCGGGCCGCATCGATGGTGAAACGACCCTCTTTTCATATTTACTGTTTCCAACAGCTTCGTCAAACGATTCAACCGTTTCGTTTTTCAATTGTGTCAATGTATGACCCGTCTCATGAGAGTAGACGATATATCCCAATACGATCAGGATAAGGATCATTGTTTTTTTGGCATTGATCTGCCACTGCATATATGCCAATAGAAGTAATACGACTACCGTTCCCGGATAAAGCCAGGATTGATCGATATGCATAGAGAACCTTTACTGTTATAGTGAGCCAATTATACCGCATTTACCGCGACGCTTTAATCGCCTCGTATGCGGCATTGATCTGCTGCATTTTGCGTGTCGCATCTTCCATATAAGCTTCATCGGCGCCTTTGGCTTTCATCAGATCAGGGTGATATTTTTTAACAAGCGTACGGTATTTTTTCTTGATGCTCTCCATCGATTCACCCTCTTGCGCTCCCAGCAGCGCATAGGCTTCTTTCAGGCTCGTGCGGGTAGGGCCGGTTTTATAAATCTGTGCGAACTGCGCCATAATGGCTTCGACCTGCCCCGGATCGATTTGAAGATAAGTGGCGATCTTAACAAGCAGACTCTCTTCATTTCGGCTGAGTTCACCGTCAATAAAAGCCAGATTGACCAAAAAAGTAAACATACCGACGCGCTGCTGACGATGTATAACGGTTG
This sequence comes from Sulfuricurvum sp., assembly GCA_024762585.1. Lineage (GTDB taxonomy): Bacteria > Campylobacterota > Campylobacteria > Campylobacterales > Sulfurimonadaceae > Thiomicrolovo. The sequence goes on from JANTHE010000079.1 coordinate 4,866, forward strand.
CCTGTGCAAGACGCTGTGCAACTGCATCGGCGTTGTAGCGGTTCTCTTTTTCACGATTGAAAATAGTTTTAAGCTCTTCTCTTACTTCATCGGCATTCGGGAAAGCATTGGAGATATCGGTAAAGGTGTTGCTTATCAACTCCGCTTCAAGCGTATCGACGCGGCCGTCAGCCTTGGCGACTTTCGCCATCAGCGCCACAAAAAGCCCCAGTTCGGATTGTGCTATTCTCTCACGCTCAACGGGACGGGATGCACCCCCTTTTGCCATCGTCTGATAACGCCCGTAACTTTTAAAAACCCAGTAAAAAAACAGACCTATAAGCAGGTAAAACAGTATTGAACCCATCGTTATCCTTCATCTAATTCTATGTTTATGACCCATGCCAACGTGATCATCGTCATCTTCTTCGGCGAACGCACCAAAAAGAACCAGCGCTCATTTTCCATCAGTTGTGCATCAAAAAAAGCTGTGCGCATGGCATCTGCTCTGGTCATGCGCTTGAGGACAACTCCTGAAGAAAACTGCTGCACATGCTCCTCTTCCGATATCGTGACATCTGCAAATTCAATACGGTCACCTACACGAACGAGACGATAGCAATTTGCCTGCGCCCATTGAAGCAAAAACAGCAACACAGCGCCCATCAATGCAGCAGTAACGAGTGCTACCTGCACCGAATACATCAACGCCACCAGCACCGCAAGCAGTGCGGGTCCCGTCCATACTGCCATCATGGCGATTTTCGGTTGTTCAAATGCAATCACACGCAAGGAGAGCAACAGACTGCGCAGAGAAGCTCCCCACACCATCGCTTTATACACCAAAGCGGTCCCAGAAAAACTCGATCCACTCCGTTGCCTCGTGACAGAAAAAATCAGGCTGTTCACAGGCCGACTTTTTATACCACGGCGCGGCACATTTTATCTCAGCCAGCGGATAGCGTTCGCCCAGATACGCCTTGACAGCCTGAAGCGTTACTCCGGAATCTACAATGTCATCGACAATCAAAATGCGCTGTGCCGAATCCGCACCGGCATCGCCTTCAATGCTGATTGTATCGCGTCGGGCGTCCCCGTCATAAGACGCAACCCGCAACACACCTATGGTTCGGATATTCATGCCATACCCCAATAGCTGTGCACCGATCATTCCGCCTCGGGCCAATGCCACTATCGCATCTGGATTATAATTACGGCACGCCGGAAGCAGTGTACGCATATCTGTCTCAAATGCTTCATAACTGTAAAAATGCATGGGCGAATTATATCCCAATATCCGAAATGGAAACCGGAGACATCTCCCTTACTCGTTTAAATTCAATAAAGGGGCACTTCAACCATCCGCTGATACCATGACAAAAAAAAGAGATTTCCATGCGCCTGCACTTCATCGCCGTATCTGCCTTCGCCCTGTTCATCTCCGGCTGCCTGACACCTGAGACACCCAAAACGCCCGCCTGGGTGGAATCGCCTCCGGCGGCAACAAAAACCGAACTGTATGGCGTTTCGGTATCCGACACTCCCGCACAGGCTTTTCTCTCAGCGACAGGAGGCATTGCCGCCACGATACTCAATGATGCAGAGCCCAGGATTAAACACCTGAGCAGCGACACAAAAATGCGGCAACGTATCCGTACTGCAGCCAAAGCAATCATGGGCGAATTAAACTATTCGGACATCGTGCCCAAAGAGCAGGCAACGTTGAATCAGCAGACTGCAGTGCTGGTTTCCATTCCACGAAAAACAATGGCACGACAGCTCTCTTCCTTATTAAAACAAGATGAAGAGCAGATACGGAGTTCCATTGAAAATTCGAAAAAACACTCTATGCTGGAACGGCTCGGCACGATGGGAAAAGCTTACGAGTCACTGCCAAGACTGCTCGCGGAAATTGCATTGGCTGAAGCTGTTGATCCTGCCCTAGAGAGTGCATCAGGCCATGCACTTGCCGAAAAAATTGCACACGACTATAACGCCATCAAGTTCGGGCTGAACGTCACCGTCATCAGTGACGCCGAAGGCATTGTGTATGTTGACACGCTTTACAAGGCGTTGCGAGCACAAGGCATCGTGCCTGGAGGAAAACAGATTGGCACCATTTTAATCTACGCCGATGCCCAACAGCAACATACTCTCAATCGCTATGAAGTGACGATGCGGGTACGGTTCGAAAGCACGGATGGAGACATTTCTGCCGCAAAAGCCGAACACTTCTTACGTGCAAGCTCCAAAGACAGCTATACCGAAGCGAATAAAAGGAGTGCAACACTCTTGGCAAAACAGATCGAGGAGAAGGGGTTGTTCCATACACTCGGATTTTAACCGTACTACTTTTCTCCGCGTTTTTTAGCTTTAAACAGTAAGGGTACACCCTCAAAATCAAAAACTTCACGCAACTGATTCGCCAGATATCGCCGATAGGTAAAGTGCAACCCTTTGGGCTTGTTCATTATCAGTGCGATCTGCGGCGGTCTGGTGGCATACTGCGTCGCATAGTAGATTCGTATCATCTGCCCGTTCATGGATGGAATCGGATGCTTACGCATGGCGAACTCCAGCGCTTCGTTCAGTTTCGAGGTCGTAATGCGCTGCGAATAATTCTCATTGATTTTAATGATCATATCGAACAGCTTGTGAATGCGCTGCTTCGTCAGGGCGGAAACGGTGACGATCGGTGCGTAATGCAGGAACTTGAAACGGTCGCGCACCTGCCGGACAATCTTTTCATAATCCTCCCGCGGCGCCTCATCCCATTTGTTCAGCACAATCAGACAGGCCAGGCGGTTCTGGTCGATCAGCCCGGCGATCTTTTCGTCCAGATCCCGAAACGGTTCGGAGGCGTCGAGCACCAGCAGGGCAAGAT
>JANTHE010000080.1 GCA_024762585.1 Sulfuricurvum sp.
TAACGACTCGACAAAAACGGTCTCCAACGACCTGCGCGATTCTACAGACACCATTTCAGATAATGCAAACGACTCGACAAAAACCGTCTCCAATGACCTGCGCGATTCTACAGACACCATTTCAGATAATGCAAATGATTCGACGAAAACCGTCTCCAATGACCTGCGCGACTCCACAGACACCATTTCAGATAATGCAAACGATTCGACGAAATCTGTTTCGCATGACGTTCGTGATTCGACAGAAAGCGTCACAGACGATGTCGACAGCAAATCCCACTCTCTTTCAGAATCCGAGTACCAGGAATACCTGCGCTACAAAGCTTCAAAGAAGTAATATTCGCCGGCATCTGCCGGCATCACCATTTCATTCAACTCCGATAACCCATTTACCTCTACCTCAAAAAAACTTCGCTAAAATCGCGTCATCAATTACACTCCCACAAGAGGTATCATCCATGAAAAAAGAAGTTAAAAAAGTTGTACTCGCCTACTCCGGCGGTCTGGATACCAGTGTCATCCTCAAATGGCTCCAGGACGAGTATAACTGCGAAGTCGTCACCTTCACCGCCGACATCGGCCAGGGCGAAGAAGTCGAACCTGCCCGCCAAAAAGCGCTGGAACTCGGCATCAAGCCAGAAAACATCTTTATTGACGATCTGCGCGAGGAGTTCGTGCGTGACTACGTCTTCCCGATGTTCCGCGCCAACGCCATCTATGAGGGCGAATACCTGCTGGGCACTTCCATCGCCCGTCCGCTCATTGCCAAGCGACAGGTCGAGATCGCTCATATTACCGGTGCCGACGGCGTCAGCCACGGTGCGACCGGCAAAGGAAACGACCAGGTCCGTTTCGAACTGGGCTATTTGGGACAAGACAGTACGCTGACGGTCATCGCGCCGTGGCGCGAATGGGATCTGAATTCGCGCGAAAAACTCCTCGCTTATGCGGAACAGCACGGTATCAAGATCGAAAAAAGCGGCAAGAAATCGCCTTACTCCATGGATGCCAATCTGCTGCATATCTCCTACGAAGGCGGCATTCTCGAAGATCCGGCTGCGGAACCCGAAGAGGAGATGTGGCGCTGGAGCGTCTCGCCCGAAGCGGCACCGGATGAGGCCGAATATATCGAGATCGGCTACCAAAACGGCGACCCGGTCACCCTCAACGGCGAAACGCTCTCCCCGGCAACGATGCTCGAAGCACTGAATCGTCTGGGCGGCAAGCACGGCATCGGGCGTCTCGATATTGTCGAAAACCGTTATGTGGGTATGAAGAGCCGCGGGTGTTATGAGACGCCGGGCGGTACGATCATGCTTAAAGCCCATCGCGCGATAGAGTCCATCACGCTCGACCGCGAAGAAGCGCATCTCAAAGACGAGCTGATGCCCCGCTACGCCAAACTGATCTACAACGGCTTTTGGTTCGCTCCCGAGCGCGAGATGCTTCAGGCCGCAATTGACAAAACGCAAGAAAATGTCGAAGGCATCGTCCGTCTGAAACTCTACAAAGGCAACGTCATCGTCGTCGGCCGCAGCTCCGATCAGTCGCTGTTCAACCCTGAATACTGTACGTTCGAAGAGGATGCGGTGTATGACCAGAAAGACGCGAACGGCTTTATCAAGCTCAATGCGCTGCGCTTCATCATCGAAGGCAAAGCGCGCAAGCATCAGGGGTAACAGGTGAGCGGCGGGATCAGGAAGATCGATATCAACTCCGACGCGTTTCAAAGCGAACTCGAACGCACAGTCCGCTTTACGGACAAAGTCGTCGAGCAGTTCGGTTGGGCCTACAATCCCGATATGGAGATCAACGAGGGTATCCAGCTGGGATTGACCCGCAACAAAATGATGCACGGCAAACGGTATTGCCCCTGTTTCTTCGTCACCGGCGACAAAGAGCAAGACCGTATCTGTCCGTGCAAACCGGCCATCGAAAAAGAGATTCCCGAAGACGGCGTCTGCCACTGCCAGATATTTTGCACACCGGAATATGCTGCACAGCATAAAAAAGAAGAGGCCATCGAAGCGGTTGTCCATCAGCACTCCCGCGGTCTGAGCGCCGAGGAGTGCGAACTGCTGCTGCGCAAAGAGCAGTTTGACGGTGACGAGCTCTCTGCACTGCTTGAAGGGCGGGCGCTTGGCATGGTCACGTTCAAACTGGTCGACGTGCGCGAACAGATGGAGTGGCAGATGGGGCGCATCAAGGGGGCAGACGGCCTGATTCCGACCAGCAGCTTCTTTGACACCCTTGAGAATGCCAAACTGGCCAAATCCGAAAAGATCATACTCTATTGCCATGTCGGCAGCCGCAGTGCGCACTGTCAGCGGATTCTCACCGATATGGGGTATGAGAACGTAGGAAACCTCGCGTACGGGATCGTCTCGTACGGCGGCGAACTCGAACACTGACATACAACAAAGGAATAGCATGAAAGTACTGTTGATCAAAGACGTAAAAAGCCTGGGAAAAGCCGGTGAGATCAAAGAGGTCAAAGATGGCTACGGCAAGAACTTCCTCATCGGCAAAGGCTTTGCCAAGAACGCGACGGACGAAGTGATCGCCCAGTGGGAAGAGGAGAAACGCCTGAGTGCCGAGGCCGAAGCAAAAGAGATTGCCGACCTGACTACGCTGAAAGAGAAACTGGAATCGCTCGAAGTCAATATTCCCAAAAAGCTTGGCGACACCGGACACCTTTTCGGTGCTGTCACCAAAGACGATATTGCCAAGGCGCTTGAAAACGACCATGGTATCTCAATCGACAAAAAGCATATTGAAGCGAAAAAAGCGATCAAAATGACCGGCGTACACGACGTCGATCTGAAACTGGGGCACGGTATCCATGCCCTGCTGAAAATCAACGTGATCGGCGAGTAATGTTCGACGCGACGACGATACTGGCCTACAAAGCTGACGGCAAAGCGGTGATCGGCGGCGACGGGCAGGTCACCTTCGGGCACACCGTGCTCAAAAACAACGCCACCAAGATCCGCAAGCTCCATCAGGGGCAGATCCTGGCGGGGTTTGCCGGCTCCACGGCGGACGCCTTCAATCTGTTTGATATGTTCGAAGAGTTTCTGGCCGCACGCAAAGGCGATATCGTCAAAGCGGTCATCGACTTCTCCAAAGCCTGGCGCAAAGACAAGGTATTGCGACGCCTCGAAGCCATGATGATCGTGCTCAATACCGAGCACATCTTCATTCTCACCGGCAACGGCGATGTCGTCGAACCCGAAGACGGCGAGATCGCATCGATCGGCAGCGGCGGCAACTACGCCATTGCCAGTGCCCGGGCATTGAAGAAGCATGCCGAAATGGACCCCGAGAACCTCGTCGAAGAGAGCCTGCATATTGCCGCGGACCTCTGCATCTACACCAATCACGAAATCAAGACACTGACGCTGACAAAGAGTACGCAATGAATATGACCCCTAAAGAGATCGTCTCCTATCTGGACGAATACATCATCGGACAATCCGACGCCAAACGCAGTATTGCGCTCGCCCTGCGCACACGATGGCGACGCATGCAGCTCGAAGGCGAAATGCAGCACGAAATCATGCCCAAAAATATCCTGATGATCGGATCGACCGGGGTCGGAAAAACCGAAATCTCCCGCCGCCTTGCCAAAATGATGGGGGTACCGTTCATCAAAGTAGAAGCCAGTAAATTCACTGAGGTCGGTTTTGTCGGCCGCGATGTCGAATCGATGATCCGCGATCTCGTTATGACCTCCATTTCCCTGGTGAAAGAGGAGCAGAAAACGGCGAACGAGGATGCCATCAAGGAGTATGTCTTAAATAAAGTCGTCGACAAACTCCTGCCTCCGCTGCCTCCGCTCTCAAATGAAAGCAAAAAAGCGGAGTATGCCGCATCCCGGGCCCGAATGCGCGAGCGGGTCATCAACGGTGAGATGCATGACAAGCTCATCGAGATCGAACTTCCCAAAAACAGTATCGAGTTCAATGACACGGGCATGCCGCCGGAGATGGCGAAAATGCAGGAGTCTTTTTCAAAGATGTTTGCCTCTATGGGCAACAAGGAACAGAAAAAAGAGATGAAAGTCTCCGAAGCCATCCGTGTACTCGACACTGAAGCCGCCGAGGCCCTGCTCGATATGGATGCCGTCCGTGCCGAAGCGCTCAAGCGTGCCGAAGAGGGTGGCATCGTCTTTCTCGACGAAATCGACAAAATTGCCGTCAGCTCAAAAAGCCAGGGGCGAAACGACCCCAGCAAAGAGGGGGTTCAGCGCGACCTGCTGCCCATCGTAGAGGGGAGCACCGTCACCACCAAATTCGGACCGGTCAAGACCGATCACATGCTCTTCATTGCCGCAGGCGCCTTTCACGTCACCAAACCCAGCGATCTGATCCCTGAACTGCAGGGGCGATTCCCGCTGCGCGTCGAACTGCAGTCGCTCGACGAAGCCGCCCTGTTCGCCATCCTTACCCAGCCGAAACATTCGTTGCTGAAGCAGTACAAGGCCCTGTTGTCCGTGGAAAAGGTCACCCTCGATTTTGAAGAGGAGGCCATACGTTCCATCGCCGCCCTGGCACAGCAGGCCAATGAAAAAACCGAAGACATCGGGGCGAGAAGACTGCACACCATTATGGAAAAAGTGCTCGAAGATATCAGTTTTGATGCCGATGCTTATACTGAAAGTACGTATACCGTTACGAAAGAGACGATTCATCAAAAACTTGACAATGTCATAGAAGACGAAGACCTCTCGCGCTACATCCTCTAAGGAGACACCTATGCCATTAAGCTAAGACGCCACAGGAGCAAAGCCCCTGTGGCTACGCTAACGCTAAGTTCGCTTCGGCAGCGGGCCCGCGCGCCCTTGGCGCTTTTAAAAAATCTAAAAACAGTTCTTATCTTAATGGCATTGAAGGAGCCCCCTATGAATAAAGCCGGATTCGTCGCCCTCGTCGGCAGACCGAATGCAGGAAAAAGCACCCTGTTGAATGCACTGCTTGGTGAAAAGATCGCCATGGTGAGCCAAAAAGCGAACGCCACGCGCAAGCGGCTCAACGCTATCGTCATGCACAAGGGCAATCAGATCATCTTTGTCGATACACCGGGGCTGCACGAAAAAGAGCGTCAGCTGAACCAGTACATGCTCGAAGAAGCCCTCAAAGCCATCGGTGACTGCGATCTCATCGTCTATCTGGCTCCCGCAAGCGACAGCGTCAAACATTACCGCCGATTCCTTGAGCTTTCCCAGGGAAAAAAGCATATCATCGCTTTAAGTAAAATCGATCAGGTCTCTCAAGGTGCGCTGCTGGCACGCATTGGGGAGTACAATACCTTTGCCTCGGACTTCGAAGCACTGATCCCCCTCTCGGTGACAAAGCATGTCGGGCTGGAAGACCTCAAAGAGACCATAGCGGAGGCCTTGCCCGCATCTCCGTACCTGTTTGATCCCGAAGACCTGACGGATGAGCGTATCAGAGACATTTTCAAGGAGTTCATCCGCGAATCGATTTTTGACAATATCAGTGACGAAATTCCCTATGGAACCGATGTTGTCATCGAGAAAATCGACGAGTCGGAGGGCATCGATCATATCCGGGCAACCATCATTGTCGAAAAAGAGAGCCAGAAGGGCATCATGATCGGCAAAGGTGGCACGACCATCAAACGGATCGGAAAACATGCCCGCCATAAAATCGAAGCATTGTCAGGAAAACGTGCTTTTATCGACCTTTTCGTCAGCGTCAAGCCCAATTGGACCAATGACAAGAAAATGCTGGAAGATCTGGGATACCAAAGTTAAGTTATCTCTAAATATTTCATTTTTTTCACTTATTCATTATACGAAAAAACTTTCTCAAAGTGCTATAAGAAAATATTTAAGTTTAGTTCGGCTACAATGAAATAGCCTGAAATAAGGGTTAAGAAAAGGCATTAGGCATTAGGGAGGTATATCTCTAAGGTCGCTATTATTTTGTAACAGATATGATTTAACATCATCAGTAACGCTATTATATTTGGCTTATATATTGAGTTTCGAATGAAACTTGGTTAAGATGGGGTTTTAGTAAAACGCAGCAGGGGTAATAATGGATACTATTGATCCGAAGGCTTATGACACGGTTCTGTCAATCAATCCATATGAAAATACATTCTATGAGGGATATGGCACACAACTAGCATTACAAAGAGACCCGGCCTTTGGCAAAAAACAGTTTGCCATCTCCTATCTGAATACAAATGACTTTATTACGGCTCAAATTGCAGTCAGTAAAAACATTCCGGAAGAAGATCTTGCCTTTGTTATTGAAACCAAGATATATGAAGAGCTAGCACTTGATCTTGCTATTGAATATTCGATAGATTTTGTTGAAATTTCGAATGAAGGGGATGAAAAAGAACGGTTGTTTCACGTTTTTATTGTTGACCCCATTGTACTAGACGAAACTTTTGCAAATGTTATTTCTAAAATTCAGTATATTGATCAGATTATTCCTGTACCGTTGCTTTTGAAATCTCTATATGTCTATGAACTCGTAGAAGGATATGGGGCACATTGCTATATATACTTCCAAGAAAATGATGCGTTTTTCACTCTTTATAATAATCAAGAATTTATTTACACTAAAAGTCTTAAATACTCATTTGTTGAAATGCATGAAAGATTTTGCGAGCTCCTTGGAGAACAGGTTGACTTTGAAGAATTCAAATCTTTGTTATCCAATGAAGGGCTTGGTACACAAAATGAAGAGTATCAAAAGTATCTCATTAAGCTGTTTGGCGAGTTGTTCTTACATATCAATGACGTTTTAACTTATGCAAAACGTGCATATGACATTGATGCCATTGAAGAGATATTTATCGGCTCCCAGCTTGGTGCTATTGTAGGGCTTGACGAATATTGCCAAACCTATCTTGGTTTTGAAGCCAAAGCTTTTGATTTTTCTTACGGTTTTTCGACAGATGCATACGTAGATCAGATTCATCAGCTAATGCAGATCTACACACAATGTGACGAAGCCCTCCGATATAATTCGAACTTTTCAATCTATCACAGACCTCCTCCTTTCTTTCAACGACAGAGCGGGAAACTGCTTACTGTCGTAGCGGCATCACTTGTCGCCGCATTCGCGTATCCGGTTACGTATTGGACGCTATCGTACGCTGAAAGTGTCCATAAAACGATGCTGGAAAAAACATACAAAGAAACACACATTGTCAAATTGACACGTGAAAAGACAATCAATTTAAAGCTGGCACAAAAAGCTGAAGCACAAAAGTTGCTGGATGCGGAAAATCAACTCTTTGCAGAACGAAAAGCAACACTTACAAAGATTCACGAAGTCAAGGTCGGCTATCCTATGAAAGGCAGTATTGTTGCTTCACTAAGCAGTGACTTGAACAGATTCAAAGTCGGACTATCCGATATCCTATACAAACAGAATGAAAAGCAAAAAGTTTTTACATTTTCATTAATAGCTTCGAAGGACAAGGAAATTACCGATTTACTTGAATTCTTGACAAAAAATAGAACGAAACATTTTCATTACAATATCGAATCAATATTTTTTGATGAAAAAGACAATGTCTACAGAGGAGACTTAAAGGTGGTGCTCAAATGAAACTCAGCTTGGAAAAGTATCTTTATCCCATAGACCAGTCTTTTGCACAAAAGAAACCAAATGAAATATTGATGACATATGTGCTCATTGCAGCTATACTGTTCGCATTTTCCTATTTTCTTTTCTG
>JANTHE010000081.1 GCA_024762585.1 Sulfuricurvum sp.
TCTTCGCACATGATACCGCATTTTTTCAGGTTCGTCATTACCGTAGATATCCGGTCACTCTCTTTGACACGCAACTCTCCAGCATTTCTTACGACGCTTTCGCCTTCGGCGGTGGCCATGGCAATAGAGAGCGCCGGAAGTTCATCGATCAGCCAGGCAATATTCTCCTCAATGCAAATGGCATGAAGCGGCCGGTATTGCACCTCGATTGTACCGATGGGTTCATAGCGCTTATCTGTGATCGCATACCGAATTTCCGCCCCCATTCTTTCAAGCGCTTTAAAAGCTTCGATGCGGGTCGGGTTAAGGGTCACACCCTCTATTAGCGCACGGCTCCCGGGGACAACGGCTGCCGCTACAGCGAAGAAGAATGCACTGGAAGGATCGGCAGGAACCCGTATATCCAGCGGACGCAGCAAGCCTTTGAGCGGCTGTATTTCTGTGCGAAGATTTTGTGTGGAGATCTGCGCGCCCATGCCGGCCAGCATGCGCTCGGTATGGTCTCGACTGAGTTCCGGCTCTTCGAAGTAACAAGGGCCGTCTGCATGCAGTGCCGCGAGGATCATGGCACTTTTGACCTGTGCAGACGCCACCGGACTTTTGTAATCGAATGCCCTGAGTGATCCGCCCCGAATAGAAAGCGGTGCCAGTTCGCCGTTTTCCCGTCCATCGAGCGTCGCGCCGATACTGCGAAGCGGCGCTGTTACCCGTTTCATTGGACGCCGCCGAAGGTATTCGTCGCCCGTCAGTACAAAATGCCCTTCAGCAGAAGCAAGCAGTCCGCAAAAAAGGCGCATTCCCGTTCCGGAATTACCGCAATCAAGCACATCGTCGGGCTCTCGAATACCGCATGAAGCAATCGTAATCACATCACCGTCATCATGCACGTTCGCACCCAGCGCTTCGACGATATGCAAGGTATTCATCGTATCCTCGCCACGCAAAAAATTGCGTACTTTACTTGTGCCGTCGGCCAGTGTTGCAAACATGGCACTGCGGTGTGAAATGGACTTGTCCGGAGCGATAGCGTCACTGGAAAAGTCAAATGCAGCGGTCGGTACGATTGTCACCCTGCTCATCGCAATTCTACTCCCAATAGCGTTTGCAGTGCTTCGAGTACTCCGGCCATCGCAGAAGTGATATCCTCCTCCTCAAGCGTTTTCTCCTGCGACTGCAGTACAAAACGTACTGTCAGGCTCATCGCATCGCCCAGTGCCTCATCCGTGTAACTGTCAACAGGATAAAACCGCACAATCTCTCCGCTTCGGGCGTTATCAATTACCTCGGCCACCTGCTTATATGGCATATTCTGCGGTATGAGAATACTGAGGTCTCGGAAAGATGCCTGAAATTTTGAATAGTTGGCAGCTTCCACCTTCGCATAAACAAGCGTATCAAAATCGCCTTCAAACATCACGGTACGTCCCAGGTTCATCTGCTTCTGAACTGACGGATGCAGTGTGAACATCTCACCGATCTTCTTGCCCTTTTGGTACACGGCTGCAGACTGGTAAGGATGTGCCAGGCCATGCGCTGGAACATATGGTTCAAAGGTGACATCTCCAAGCACATCTGCTGCTAATTGCGCAAACGACTGAAAGCTGACTTCCTCCGGCTTTCCAGCATTCTCAAGCATGTCTTCATGCAAAGCACCGGCAAAGAGCAGTGCCATCTTGACCGATTCGTTTCGCTGTACGTCGAACACCGAACCGATCTCAAACAGCGGCACGCGCTTCTGCCCATTCCTGGTATTGCTGCTGGCTGCGTTCAACAGGCCGAGCAGCAGTGTCGGGCGAAGCGTATCGAGCGTCCCGGCAATGGGATTAAGCAGCCCCAGCTCCTTGGCCACGCTCGCAAATCCCAACGCGTCGAGTTGTTGGCGCTCGTTAAAAATAAAATGTACGCTTTCGAAAAAACCGCTCTGCGCCGCACGCTGTCTGTAAAGCTGTTTTTTTCTAAACGTAAAATAGTCCTCTTCCAGCCGATCTGCTTCAGAAAGGACAAATGGCTTGGAAGGAATATTATCAATCCCGACGATGCGCACAATCTCTTCGATCAAATCCTGGCGGTTGACAATATCATGCCGATACCGCGGTACACTGACAATAAAGTGTTCTTCGCTAGATTTGGAAATATCAAATCCAAGATTCTTGAGAATATTGGCCACACGGCTTTTGTCGATTGTCGTCCCTACGATACTGTCTACATAGGCAATATCAATGCCGATGTGCTTCTCTTCGAACTCTTCGCTGTACACCAACTTACCACCGTAAATCCTGCCGATATCTTTCTCTTCGATGTGCGTCAATAGAAAATCCGTGCCGATTGAAAGTTCCGGTTCACTCCCGCGTGAGGTTCGATAATACAACGGTCCGCTTTCAAGTTTGTTCTCAGACATCTGTTGCGAAATGATCTCCGGTGCAATATAACTTGCTTCGATCACGACAGTCCCCTGCATATCTTTCAGTCGAGACCCATCTTCTTGACGGATACCGATAATCGAGGCTCGTTCCCGCCCAAAGACAGCTGCAAAACCGTTTTCATCCTCTTTTATCTGAATATCGCCGACTTCATCGCTTCCACTCCTGAAGAAATCAACCGGATACGCGCGAAGGATCACTCCGGTACTGTGCATTGCATACTCTAGCCACATTTCAACACTGTTCTCGCAGTTCGCTTCTATCATTGCCAAACGAAGCGTTGTAAGCAACGGCGTATCGAACGATTTCAACGCCACGGCATGATAACGCACACTCGCCTTGATATCTGCATCGACTTCGAGTTTCAGCAATTTCCCGATTCCGATTTGATTTTTCTCTTCACGTCTGTCAGGTACCGGCTTCAGACTCTTTTCGAATGCGGCACAAAGATCGCGTGCAACCCCGCGGATACTTAGGCAGTCACCACGATTTGCCGTCAGTTCAATTTCAATAAGGTCATCGTTTATCAACGGATATTTTTTAAGTAGGTTACCCGCATCAAGCACTCCGATACTCTCATCAAGCACCAGAATACCGTCATTGGTTTTGGGAAGTCCAAGCTCTGTTGATGAACAGATCATACCTGCAGAATCTACCCCCCGCAACTTCACCGGTTTAATCTCCATGCCGTCTGGCATGACCGCACCAATAACCGCAACCGGCACATACTGCCCGGCCGCAACATTGTGCGCTCCACAGACGATCTGACGCGTCGCATCTCCCACATCCACCTGACAGACATTGAGCTTGTCGGCATCAGGATGTTTTTCGCATGCGATTACCTTTCCCACTACGATGCCCTCGGGAATTCGGTACTGCTGTACACGGTCTACTTCCAATCCGATTTCATTGAACGTCTTTACCAACTGTTCCGTCGTGATATCGGAAAGATCGATCCATTCGTTTAACCAATGGCGTGTCACAATCATTTGAACTGCTCCAATAATCTGATATCGCCTTCAAACAGCGAGCGAAGATCGCCTATGCGATGTATCAGCATCGCGAATCGTTCAACGCCAAGTCCGAATGCATAACCGCTGACATTTTTATAGCCGACCGCCTTGAAAACATTTGGATCTACGATACCGCATCCAAGTACTTCGATCCAGCCCGTTTTCGAACAGACCCGGCAACCGTCTCCGCCGCAGAAGATACAGCTGATATCGACTTCGGCAGAAGGTTCCGTAAACGGAAAGAAGCTGGGCCGAAAACGGACATCGACGTCGCCGAACATATATTTTAGGAAGTCTTCAAGAATGAATTTAAGATTGGCAAAAGAGACTTTCCCTTCTTCGTCCACCAGCAGACCTTCCACCTGATGAAACATCGGCGTGTGTGTCAGATCGTAGTCACGACGAAAGACCGCACCTGGGGCGATCATGCGGATCGGCGGTTTTTCGCGCATCATGGTCCGGATCTGTACCGGTGAAGTGTGGGTGCGCAGCAGCATCTCGTCTTTGAAGTAGAAGGTATCCTGCATGTCGCGCGCCGGATGATACTTGGGCAGGTTCAACGCCTCGAAATTGTGAAAATCGTCTTCGATCATCGGGCCTGTTTTGACCGAAAAGTTCATCGAGACAAAATACTCAACGATCCGATCCATCGTCTGCATGACCGGATGCAGGGCGCCACGCCCGCTCTGGCGGGACAGCAGAGTCACGTCAATCGCCTCAGCCTTCATCCCTGCTTCAAGCGCTTCGAGTGCGAGAATCTCTTTACGCGCGTTGAAAGCCTCAGTCAGCCGGCTTTTATGCATGTTCAGCTCTTTTGCGAACACTCCCTTCTCTTCGTTGGGGATACTTTTCATTTTGGCAAACTCGCCGGCAAGCACCCCTTTTTTCCCAAATACCGCGATGCGGATCTCTTCTAGCTTCTCAACGTTCTGCGCCGAAGCTATGGCATCATACCACTCTTGCAACCGTGGGCTCCTTCCAGGGACTATGCCCCAATATCTTGCGCGTATTGTATCCAAAGTCGTTTAAGGGCAGCTCTATGCTACAATCTCGTAAAAAGCTTTTCAAGGATGAATCCATGTGCCTTTTTTGCAAAATAGCCAATGATGAAATCACGTCCAACAAGGTGCACGAAAACGACAATTTTCTTGCCTTCCACGACATTAATCCCAAAGCGCCGGTCCACGTGCTCGCCATTCCAAAGACCCACATCGACAGTTTCAACGAAGTGACGCCTGAAATAATGGCGGGGATGACCGCGTTCATCCAGGAAGTCACCGAAATCGTCGATATCAAGCAAAGCGGCTACAGGGTAATCACCAATGTCGGCGATAATGGCGGGCAGGAGGTCAAACACCTGCATTTTCACATTCTAGGCGGAGCCCGGCTGAAATGGGGACATTTTTCCGATGCGGACCCGAAAGACTTTCTTTAGGGTACAATATGCCCTTTAGTAACACTTCTACACATGCGGTATAGGTGCCGCGTCCTTCGAAAGACAATCTCTTCATATAACGAATTATTATTGTTATACTGCATCTAAATGAGATGCGAGGAGACGTTTCGATGAAAAAAAGTTTAATGGCATTCGTTGCACTTGGCATAATGACCATCGTCAGCGGAAAAAGTTTTGATGAGAAATTGCAACGGGAGTGTCTTTACGTTCTCGGGGACAGAGACAGCGGGAGATACGATTCGGAAGCGCATGGATATACATTGGGTGTTGTCACGGGCGTCATGATGATGACCCCGAAAGAGCAGCGTACCCGTTTAAGTAAAAAAAGTCTGGGATACATCTCGGATTCTGTCTGCCTTACGGCACTCAAAGACAAGCGCAATCGCCGTTTCATGTTCAAATACCAAGAGGCCGCGAAACGGCTGCTCGTTAAACCATAGCCTTTTATTCGCTGCAGCAGGCGTCGATCTCGCCAAAATCGATGTCGCTGCCCTGACCGCTGATGATACTTTCGTTTTCCTTCAGCACGTTGCCGTTGTGCGTCAGGCTGTAGCTGATTTTTGTCGTATCGCGGACCGTATTGATGGTTGAGCAGTAGGTTTCGATGCTTCCTTGCACCCAGCGAAGTGCCGTCACATCATCCGCATCGGAATCAAAACGGTAATCCAGATGCAGCGTATTGAACTTACACGGTGACGCCTCGTTTCGCTCCACGTCACCTTCCACGCTGAGATTGGTCACATGTTTGCCCTGTTTATTCGGAATGGCGATCAGGTCGCTCGTCGTACAGGCGACCAGGCCGGCAAGAAAATACTCGATCGGCGAGATGACCGGACAGTCAATGACAAATGTTTCGCCCCGCTCCGTCTTCGCTTCAAATCGCATTGCATCGAGATGGGATATGGTTACTTTCATATATCGAGCTCCTTGAGATAGTGCTCGAAATGCACAAGTTGTTCCAGCGTTCTTAGTGTCGCAGTACCCCCGGCGGACATCCGTGCATTCATGGAGTGTTCAAGCTGCAGATGGGCGATGATGTCTTCATCGATCCGCTCATCGATCGCCTTGAGTTCATTGTAGGATATCTCGCTGAGATCGATCCCGAGTGCTTCGGCGCGCGCCACGGCTTTTCCGGTAATGAAATGTGCTTCTCGGAAAGGGACACCGCAGTGTTCAACCAGGTAATCCGCAAGGTCCGTCGCGCTCAAATGCCCTTTTTTCGACGCCGCCAGCATGTTTTCGGACTTCACTGTCATGGTCTTCAGCGCTTCGTTGAGAATATCGAGCGAGATGTGCGCCGTTGCGACCGCATCGAACACGCCCTCTTTATCTTCCTGCGTATCTTTGTTGTACGCCAACGGCAGTCCTTTCATCACGGTCAGGAGACCCATGAGCGATCCATAGACGCGTCCCGTTTTCCCCCGAAGAAGCTCCGGGACGTCCGGGTTCTTCTTTTGCGGCATGATGGATGAACCGGTAGAGTATTCATCGGAGAGCTCGACAAAACCAAACTCGTAGCTCGACCAGAGAATCAGCTCCTCGCTCAAGCGCGATATGTGCATCATCATAGTGGAAATATTGAACAGGATCTCCAGCGCGAAATCGCGGTCACTGACCGTATCGAGACAATTAACGCTGACACTCTCAAACCCGAGCTCGCGCGCCGTAAAGTCCCGGTCGACATTATGTGGTGTCCCTGCCAGAGCCGCGCATCCCAGAGGCGAAACATTATTGCGTTCACGCGAGGAGAGCAGCCGTTCGATGTCACGTTTGAACATTGCGGCATAGGCCAGCAGGTGAAAACCGAAATTGATCGGCTGGGCGTGCTGCAGATGTGTCATCCCCGGAAGGAGGGTTTGCGTATGCTTTCCGGCAATGTCGATGATCGTTTCCAGCAATGCTTTGAGCTGCCGCGCGATTTCAAGGTTTTTACGCAGGACATATCGGCGAAAATCAACGGCCACCTGGTCATTTCTGCTACGCCCGGTATGGAGTTTTTTCCCGGCATCGCCGATGAGTGAGGTCAGACGCTTTTCAATCGCCATATGCAGATCTTCATCGCTGATCGTCCATTCGAATACGCCGGACTCAATCTCTTCACGGACCTGCGCCAACCCGGTCCGGATCGATGAAAGCTCTTGCGCATTCAGAATACCTTGCTTCTCCAGCATGGCGGCATGGGCAAGCGAGCCTTCGATGTCTTCGCGGTATAGCTCCCGATCGAACATGATCGAAGCATTGAACTGATCAAGAAGTGAAGACGCAGAGGCACTGAAACGGCCGGACCACATTTTATCCATAGGGTTCTCTCCAAAAAAAATACGATATTCTAGCAAAAGGGAATTAAAGGGGGAAATGCCGGGGCTTGCCCGACAGATAAACGACTAGTTACAAGCAGGAACGTTGCCGCTGTCCTTTGCGTATTCAACCATAAAGTCTTTTAAATGCTTTGATTTCTTTTGATATTTTTTGCTCTTAAAATACTTCCAAGATTTTTTGGCTTTCTCATTTTTCAGGTGAAGCTCAGCCAATCCTTCACCCTTGTTTTTCATCATCTTTTTCCATGCCCTGCGTTTATAGGTATAAGCAATTTCCTGCCCATCCCGATGGCACTTTTTACATTTTTTATGGAATTCACGCTGTCCCTTATAAACAGCAGCTTCTGCGAAACTACCTGTCAACAAAGCACTGATCAGCGCCGCATAAACGACTCTTCTCATTCTGATCCTTTTCAAGTAACAGACTTGTTACATTAATATA
>JANTHE010000082.1 GCA_024762585.1 Sulfuricurvum sp.
GTGACATACTGCAAGATGCCCCAGGCCAGTGCCTCCCCGCTCAATCCCTGTGACTGAAGCAGGTGCGACACCTCGAGCGTCAGGCCGACCAGGACGACGGCGACGGAGCCGGTCGCCCCGCTGATCATCCCGGGCTTGCCGCCGATAAGCGCGGTAATGAGGCCGAGGATCAAGGCGGTATAGAGCCCGACGATGGGACTGACGTCGGCGATGAAGGAGAAGGCGATCGCTTCGGGTACGAGTGCGACGGCGACAACCAGCCCAGAGAGAATGTCGTTTTTGATGTTGTCCGTGCGATAGTTCTGAAGAGTAAACATCAGCTACCCTGAAGGCTTTCGAGCTGATCGAGGATTTTGCGCTGTTTGTTCTGCGCATCGACCAGGGCGGACCGGTTCGTGGCGACCACCTCTTCGGGTGCGTTGGCGACAAAGCGTTCGTTGTTCAGCATCCCGGCAAGTTTGGCAATCTCTTTTTCGAGCTTTGCATTCTGCTTTTCGAGGCGGTCGATGATGGGTGCGAGGTCGATCGAGGCAGTCGGGATAAAGACCTCGACCATCTCCCCGACATCGCTGACGGCATCGGCGATCTTATCGTCGGTGAACGCGATGGTCTCGACCTTGGCGAGTTTTTCGACAAACGGTTTCATCAGTGTGCATGTCGCTTCGTCGGCGTCGGTTTTGATGTAGGCGCTTTCAATACGCTGGTTGCCCATGTCGACAAGCACTTTCGCACGGCGGATCGATACGATGGCGTCCATGATCTTCGCAAAGAGCGCTTCCTCTTTCGCGCGTGTCTTGACCTTGTGCGGGTAGGGCTTGATCATGATCGACTCGTCTGTTTCGAGCGTGGTACCGGAGAGGGAGTGATAGAGGTACTCGGTGATGAACGGCATGAAGGGGTGCAGCAGCATGAGCGCCTCTTTGAAGATGGCGCCGAGTTCGACGATGGAGTCCTTGGATGCCTTGCTGAGCTCGATCCCCCAGTCGCAGAAATCGTTCCACAAGAAGCGGTAGAGCACTGTCGCCGCGTCGTTGAAGCGGTATTCGTCGAGGTTTTTGCGCACGTCGGCCGTGGCCTGGTTGAGCCGTGAAAGCATGAAGCGCCCCAGCTCGGTATCGATGCAGAAGCTGTCGAGATCCGGAAAGCGTTCGGCGTTCATCAGCAGGTAGTTGTGGGCGTTGTAGAGTTTGTTGGTGAAGTTGCGCGAAAGCTCCAGCTTCTCTTCGCTGAGTCGGATGTCGCGCCCCTGTACGGCGAGAACGGCCAGCGTGAAGCGCAGGGCGTCGGCGCTGTACTTTTCGATCATGTCGAGCGGGTCGATGACGTTGCCTTTTGACTTGGACATCTTCTGACCGTTTTCGTCGCGTACGAGTGCATGCAGGTAGATGTGTTTGAAGGGGAGTTCGCCCATGAAGGTCTCGCCCATTAGCATCATCCGCGCCACCCAGAAAAAGAGGATGTCGAACCCGGTGATGAGCAGGCTGTTGGGGTAGAATGCTTTGAGGTCATCGCTTTCAAAAAGCTTGTCCATGACGGGGTCGCCGTTACCCCAGCCCAGCGTCGAGAAGGGCCACAGTGCCGAAGAGAACCAGGTGTCAAGAACATCGGGGTCCTGGGTGATGTTTTTGGAGGCGCAGTGCGGGCAGGCTTCTGGGCTTTCCTGTTCCGTCGCCCATTCGTGGCCGCAGTCGCCGCAGTAGAAGACAGGAATGCGGTGCCCCCACCATAACTGGCGGGAGATACACCAGTCACGCAGGTCGTTCATCCAGGCGTTGTAGCTGTTGATCCAGTGTGCAGGGAAGAATTTGGTCAGACCATCGTTGACCTTCTCGATGCTGCCGCGGGCCGTTTCGGCACGGACGAACCACTGTTTGGAGATGTAGGGTTCGACGACATTTTTACAGCGGTAACAGTGGCCGACCTGGTGCATATGCTCCTCGACCTTCTCGACGAATCCCTCTTCTTCGAGCCGTTTGACGATGATCTCGCGCGCTTCGAGGCGTTCGAGCCCTTCGAATTCACCGGCAAAGCCGTTGAGAATCCCTTTTTCATCGAAGACGGTGATGAACTCTAGGTCGTGGCGCTTGCCAACTTCGTAGTCATTCTGATCGTGTGCCGGGGTAACCTTGACCATCCCCGTACCGAACTCCATATCGACATGCTCGTCGGCGATGATGGGGATCTCGCGCCCGATCAGCGGCAATATGACGGTCTTGCCGATCAGTGATTGGTAGCGCTCGTCGTCGGGATGGACCATGACGGCAGTGTCGCCGAAATAGGTCTCGGGACGGGTGGTCGCCACGGTGATATGGCCGCTGCCGTCGCTGAACGGGTAACGCACATGGTAGAAATGGCCCTGATGCTCTTCGTACTCGACCTCGATGTCGCTGAGCGCACCGTCGTGCGTACACCAGTTGACCATGTAGTTGCCGCGGACGATCAGCCCCTGGTCGTAGAGGTTGACGAATGCCTCTTTGACGGCGGATTTAAGCCCTTCGTCCATCGTAAAACGTTCACGGCTCCATGCCGGAGAGACCCCCATTTTCCGAAGCTGGCCGACCATGATGCCGCCGGACTCCTCTTTCCACGCCCAGACGCGCTCGAGGAACTTCTCGCGTCCCAGCTCCTCTTTAGTCGTACCTTCGTCGAGCAGCTGTTTTTCGACGACGTTTTGAGTCGCGATGCCCGCGTGGTCGGTCCCGGGCTGCCAGAGTGTCTTGTAACCGTCCATCCGCTTGTAGCGGACGATGATGTCTTGCAGGGTAAAGGTCAGCGAGTGACCGATGTGCAGCCGCCCGGTGACGTTGGGCGGCGGCATCATGATGGCGAAGTTTTGTCCCGCTTTCTGGATGGCCTTGTTTCCGTCGACTTCAAAGTAGCCGCGTGCTTCCCAGATGGGGTAGAAAGCGGATTCGACTGCTTTGGGATCGTAACTTTTTTTGGACATGGATATTCCTGTTTCAGAGCGCATATTTCGGTTTGGATTGAGAAGAATGTGTGGCGCCGCTTTTTTAGGCGGATTATAGCGAAACGGAGGTAAAATGCCGGACTTTCACGTTTTGGCATAACCATCACTAAAGGACCGCTTTGCCCCTTTCCCGACTCAATGAAGAACAGTACCGTGCCGCCACCGCCAAATTCGGGCATAACCTGATCATCGCATCGGCGGGGACGGGAAAAACCTCGACGATCGTCGGACGCATCGCGCATTTGCTGGGGCAGGGGGTCAAGCCTGAAGAGATCTTGCTGTTGACCTTTACGAACAAGGCCGCGGCCGAGATGGTTGAACGTGTCGCCGCTTTTTTCGGCAAGGAGACGGCGGGCAACATTGACGCGGGAACGTTTCATGCCGTCAGTTATCGCTGGCTCAAACGGCAGCAGGGCAAGGTTGTGCTCAAGCAGCAGCGTGAACTCAAGACGTTGTTTCGCAGTGTCTATGAAAAACGCAGTTTTCACCATCTCGAAGGCGAAAACGAACCATATGGCGCCAATTACCTCTACGATCTCTACTCCTATTATCAAAACACGGAGATGGAGCAGAATTTCGAGGAGTGGATCACTGTGCGTCAGGAGGAGCATGACCGTTTCGCCATGATCTATGCCGACATTGTCGACGAATTCGAATCGCTCAAGACCCAGTACGGTTTTCTGAACTTCAACGACCTGCTGCTGCAGATGCGAAAACTTTGCGAGCGGATGGAACTGGGGTACAAAGAGGTGTTGGTCGATGAGTATCAGGATACCAATGCCCTGCAGGGAACGCTGATCGATGCCATGAACCCGCCGTCGCTCTTCTGCGTCGGAGACTACGACCAGTCCATCTACGCGTTCAACGGGGCGGATATCTCGATAATCGGCAGTTTCTCGACGAAATACCCCGATGCCATGGTGCATACCTTGTCAAAAAACTACCGCTCTACGGTGCCGATCCTCTCGCTGGCGAACAAGGTGATTGCCCGAAACGAGCGGATTTACCCCAAAAAGCTGGAAGTGACCCGGGACCATGCCGCTCCGCCGCCGAAGCTGCTGGTATATGAGGAGCTGTTCGAGCAGTATCACGGCATCGCCGAGATGATCGGTAGTAGCACGACCGAGCATGAAGAGATCGCCGTTATTTTTCGCAACAACGCCAGTGCGGACGGCATCGAAGCGGCCTTGCGCGAAAAACAGATCGCCTGTCGCCGCCGGGGCGGGGTGAGTTTTTTCGACGCCAAGGAGGTCAAGCTGATCCTTGACATCTATACGCTGCTCGTGAATGAGAGCGATATGATGGCTTTTATCCATGTGTTCGAGCACGCGAGAGGAGTCGGGAGCGCATTGGCGAAGGAGCTCTATGTCGCACTGCAGTTCCTTGGCGGCGGTTCGATGCTACGCGGGCTCTACTCTCCCGATACCAAGATCGCCAACCCTTTTGAGAAGCGCAAGCTCAATACGCAGTTGGGACTCTTCGACGATTTTCTGGAGCTGGGGCATGCCGGACGTTTTGCCGAAGTGGTGACGGAGAAAAAACTACTCAAGAACGCGGTACTGAAACATCCTAAACTGACCAAAGACGGTGCGAAGATGCTCTCGCAGTTCTATACCCTGATGCAGGCGATTAAAAACCTCGCGCGCCCGCTGAATGTTGTCGCGAAAATTGCCGACTCGGACCTCTATAAAGGCGTGGCCGAACAGCTGGCATCCCGGCGTGCGCTGCTGCCCGACGGCCAGGTGGACGAACGGCTGAAAACAGAGTCGCTCGAACGCATCCACCGCAAGCCTTTCGTGCTGCGTGAACTTGCCAAACCCTACAAAGAGCATGAGCGTTTTTTGAATGCGATGATTTTAGGATCGCAGGATTTGACACAGGGCGAAGGGGTCCACCTGCTCAGCATTCATGCTTCGAAGGGACTGGAATACAAAGAGGTCTATGTGATCGATCTGATGGACGGCCGTTTTCCCAACCGGAAACTGATGGGACGCGGCGGGAGTTTGGATGAAGAGCGTAGGCTTTTTTATGTGGCGGTGACCAGGGCAAAAGACATCTTATACCTCAGTTTCGCAAAATATGACCGAATCAAAAAGATGCAGTTTATGCCGTCAATTTTTCTTTATGAAGCAAAGATACTGAAAGAGGATGAACATTATGCATTATTGCAGAAAAAAGGCGAAGAATAAAAGGAATGCAATTGCAGAAAATCGTAATTAACGACCCTGAACTGCATCATTAAGTGACCACATCGGCAAGAAGATACCCAAAGCAAGCAGAAGAACCATTGAGGCAATCATAAACAGCATGATTGGCTCGATCGCTTCAGCGAGCCCATCGATAATCTGATCAAAACGCATCTTATAGTAATCCGTGACCTTTTCAAGCATGGCATCAAGCTGTCCACCCTGTTCACCTGCAGAAATCATCTGGATGATCATATTTTCAAAAAGCCCAGTATCGGCAAGACCATCGCTCAAAGAAGAACCTTTTTCCACTGCCTGTCTGACACCGGAGAGTTTATCTTTCAAAGGCAGATTGTCTATCATGGCAATGGATGTATCCAGTGCTTCTGCAATCGGAATCCCCGCTTTTACAAGTGCAGAAAAGACCAGTGTAAAGCGATTGAGTGTAGAAAACTTGATTAAGTTTTTAATCAGATAGGTGTGCAACAGAAGCTGATGCCACTTAAATCTAAAATCGCGGCTTGTGTTGATGGCATATTTCATTGCTATAAAAAGAATGATGAGTATTGCAATCAGGTAAGGACCAAAATTATTGAATATATATTCAAGTTTTAGCAAAATAAGTGTCGGCAGCGGTAGGTCCGCATGCAGTTCCTCAAAAATTTGCTTGAACTGCGGCACAACATAAGAAATCAAAATGGTAAATGCGACAGCCATAGCTATCATGACATTTCGAGGATACGCCATCGCCTTTTTGAATTTGATGACATTTTTTCTGATCTCTTCGAGCATATCTGCCAGGCTGTACAATGACTCAGCCATGTTACCGGTCTGTTCTCCCAGCTCGACCATGGCCAACGTCAAACCACCCAGTTGAAATCGAAAATTTTCCATTGATTTTGACATACTGGAGCCTGAGTTGATGTCCTCTCCGACGGATGTAAAAATTTCTGTAAGGACTTTATCGTTTGAAGCGGTAGCAATCTCATGCAAAGCATCATGTACTGAGATGCCAGCATTTGTCATGACCGCCAGTTGTCGAATGGCGCTGATAAGCGAATCCGGCTTGACCTTTTTTTTCTTGATATTGGTAATAAAGCGTTCTTTGAAGTGTTTAAACTGGTCTTCAATTGGAGCGGCACCTTCGCTGACATTGACAAGAATTCCGGGATACTTTACCTTTGCAATGTACATTGCCTCTTTTTTACCGTCTGCATAAAAACCGTACGTAGTTTTTTTCCCTTTTGTCAGGACTGTCGCATTAAAATACTTCATTCTTTTGCTACCCTCAAGACTTCGTCAATCGTTGTGACGCCTTCGATGACTTTTTTCATACCATTTTCAAACATAGTAACGAATTCTTCCTGAATTGCCTGTTGAAGAATCTCCTCTTTGGAGGCACCCCGAGCAATCAGGCTGCTTATTTTTTCCGTGACCGGCAACACTTCGCTGATCATTTCCCTTCCAAGATATCCGGATCCATTGCATTCTTTGCAGCCTACACCGTGGTAAACGACAGTATCGGGAGTTAGATAATCCTTATATTCATTCAGCACTGTTTTTGGAATATCAAACTCTTTTTTGCAGTTCGGACAGATCTTGCGCACGAGCCGTTGCGCCTGGACTGCTACGAGCGCACCACTGATGAGATAGGGTTCTATCCCCATGTCGATCATGCGCGGAATAGATGAAATAGCGTCATTGGTGTGCAGCGTTGAAATGACAAGGTGACCTGTCAGTGCAGCTTTGATGGCAATTTCAAGTGTTTCATGGTCTCGTATCTCACCGATCATGATTTTATCAGGATCCTGGCGAAGAATAGAACGTAAGGCAGCTGCAAAAGTCATTCCGACCTGGGGATGAACCTGAACCTGCTGGATCAGGTTCATCCGATACTCGACAGGATCTTCGACGGTAATAACTTTATCTTCTACATTACGCAACTCATTGAGTGCGCCATACAGTGTTGTCGTTTTCCCTGATCCTGTCGGTCCCGTAACGAGTATGATGCCATGGGGATGATGAAGCGCAGAGATCAGTTTTTGATACCCTGTGCTATCCATCCCGGCGTCTTCGAGGCGTATGAGTGCTTTCTCCTTATCAAGAATACGCATGACAATGGATTCACCGTAGAGAATGGGCAAGGTAGAAAAACGAAAATCATACTCTCTTTCACTGATCATAGCTGAAAAACGTCCGTCCTGCGGTTTGCGCTTCTCGGCAATATCCAAATTGGCCAAGAGTTTAAAACGCGAGGCCAGAGGAGGATAAATGTCCTGGTCAAAGATGAAAATTTCTGCAAGTTTACCGTCTACCCTCGCGCGGACGACACAGTTGTTCTCTGTCGGTTCTATATGAATATCACTGGCCCTGCTTTTTATACAGGTCTTTAAAATAACATTGATCAGCTGCAAGATGGAAGAGGCATCTTTTTGCTCTTCAGGAGAGCCAATAGTATTGAGCTCTTTTCGAATGCTCTCAATCAGT
>JANTHE010000083.1 GCA_024762585.1 Sulfuricurvum sp.
GACGGCTTCAGAACATCCCATGAGTTGATCAATATAGAATTACTCGATGATACTGTTTTAAAAGCGATGGTCACGGTCGAGATGGTCAATGCGCATAAATCACGTGCCCTCGATCCGGAAGATCCGGTATTGCGCGGTACGAGCCAGAACCCAGACGTCTATTTTCAGGGGCGAGAGAGCGTTAATCGTTATTATGATGTTTTCGCAGCGATTATGCAAAAACAGATGGATCGGTTTGCTGATCTGACCGGTCGGCAGTACCGGCTCTATGAGTATCATGGATGTCCCAATCCGAAGAAACTGATTGTCATCATGGCTTCGGGTGCGAAAACTGTCAAGGAGACCGTTAAAGTACTTAACGCCCAAGGCTATGAGACCGGGGTATTGGTCGTCCGGCTCTATCGGCCGTTCGATGCCACGCTGCTACGTAATGCCATCCCTAAAAGTGTTGAAGCGATTGCGGTCTGTGATAGGACCAAAGAGCCTGGTGCTGGCGGTGAACCGCTCTATTTGGATGTGGTCAATGCCTATGCCGAAGCGTTTGCTGCAGGCAGTTGCAAGACAATGCCGAAAATCATTGGAGGGCGCTATGGCCTCTCCTCCAAAGAGTTTACGCCCGCGATGGTGAAGGCGATTTATGATGAACTGCGAAAGCCGCAGAGTCAAACGCGCTTTACCGTCGGTATTGATGATGATGTAACACATTTATCACTTGTGTCGGAACCATTCATGATTGAAAACCCAAAAGTGACCCAGGCACTTTTTTACGGTCTTGGCAGCGACGGGACGGTGGGTGCAAATAAAAACTCCATCAAGATTATCGGTCAAGAAGGATTCGACGTGCAGGGCTATTTCGTATATGATTCGAAAAAGTCGGGCTCCATGACAACGTCGCATCTGCGTTTCTCTACCGAACCTATCGAATCGACCTATCTGATCGAAGCGGCTGATTTCGTCGGTATACATCAGTTTGTTTTCATGCTTAAATATGACCTGCTCAGACATGCGAAACCCGGGGCGACCATACTGTTGAATGCGCCGTATGCTGCGGATGAAGTTTGGGAGCGTCTGCCGCGAATTGCGCGTAAACATATCATTGAAAAAGAGCTGAAAATCTATAGTATCAACGCTTACGAGGTCACCAAAAGCTGCGGCCTCGGACGCCGAATCAATACGATTATGCAGACATGCTTCTTCCACCTGACCGATGTGCTGGATTCCGCGGCGGCGATCGGAAAGATCAAGGAGAGTATCGAGAAGACCTACGGAAAAAAAGGAGAGATGATTGTCAGGATGAACTTCTGCGGCGTCGATAAGGCGATCGAAGGACTGCATGAAGTACAGCCGGGTTCTGCCGATTTGGAGGGGCCGGATCTGCTCCCCGTCTATAAGCTGCCCTATCCTGATCCGTTTTTGGAGCAGGTGACAACAAAGCTCGAAGCATTCGAAGGCGACAGTGTTCCTGTCAGCGCCATTCCGGACGATGGAACCTGGCCGCTGGGTACGACGCGCTATGAAAAACGTGAGATCGCTCTTGAAGCGCCTCAGTGGGACCCCGATGTCTGTATCCAGTGCGGAAAATGTATGGAGGTTTGTCCGCATGCCGTCATTCGCGGCAAGATATTTGATACGGTATTGCTGGAGGATGCACCGGACGGTTTTACGGCGGTCAAACCGAAAGCGAAAACGTTCACCGAAGAGGAACGTTTTACCATCAAGGTCTCCGTAGAGGACTGTACCGGCTGTTCGCTCTGTGTCGAGATGTGTCCGGCAAAAAACAAGAGTGACCTTTCTAAAAAAGCGATTAACATGGCACCGATAGAGCCGATACATGACGAAGCGGTAGCCCAATGGGATTATTTCATACAGCTGCCTGAGATTGACCGCAGTCGGCTGGATCGAACCAAGGTCAAAGAAGCTCAGCTGCTCGAGCCGCTATTCGAGTTCTCAGGTGCATGTCCTGGATGCGGGGAGACGCCATATGTCAAATTGGCGTCGCAGCTCTTCGGTGACCGGATGATTGTCGCCAATGCCACGGGCTGCTCCTCCATCTACGGCGGGAATCTTCCTACAACACCATGGGTGAAAAATAAAGAGGGTAAAGGGGTTGCCTGGTCAAACTCCCTTTTCGAAGACAATGCAGAGTTCGGACTCGGAATGCGTGCGAGCATTGATCGGCAGAGTGCTTTTGCCCGTGAGCTGGCTGAAGCAGAGCGTGAAGCGCTTGGCGGCGATCTCATCGATGCGCTGCTTTCTAATCCGCAAAAAACAGAGGCCGAGATCGCAAAGCAGCGTAAAAACATAGCATTGCTGGAGACGAAGCTGGCTAAGATCGACAGTGAACAGGCACGACTGCTTGAGGGGGTGAGCACCTACCTTGTGCGCAAATCCGTCTGGGCCATAGGCGGAGACGGTTGGGCATACGATATCGGCTACGGCGGACTGGACCATGTACTGGCGTCGGGCAAGAATATTAATATCCTTGTACTTGACACGCAGGTTTATTCCAATACCGGCGGGCAGACCTCCAAAGCGACGCCGGTAGGTGCGGTGGCGAAGTTCTCCGCGGGAGGAAAACCATCGGATGCGAAAGATCTGGCACAGCACGCACTCAGCTATGGCAATGTTTATGTTGCCCGGGTCGCCATGGGTGCCAACGATACCCAGACGCTCAAGGCTTTTGTCGAGGCCGAAGCCTACGAGGGGGTCTCTATTATCATCGCATACAGCCACTGTATCGCGCACGGTTATGACCTGCGCTACGGTATGGCACAGCAAAAACGGGCAGTCGAGTGCGGGTTGTGGCCTATGATGCGGTTTAACCCCGACAAGGTTGGCAGTGACGAGAACCCTTTCTCACTTGATTACAAGGCTCCAAAGCTGTCGGTCAAAGAGTATATGTACAACGAGGCGCGTTTTAAGATGGTGCTCAAGATGAATGCCGAACGTGCCGAAACCTTTCTTGCCGAAGCCACGGCGAAAGCGCAGCGAGACTGGGTGCGCTACAGTGATCTAGCCATAAGTGCTAACCTTACATTGACAGAGGAGCAGACATGCGAATGAACGTCAACTATCTGGGGCTGGAATTGAAAAACCCTCTTGTTGTATCGGCATCGCCGATGAGTATGCATACCGATCGCTGCCGGGCGCTTGAAGATCACGGGGTATCGGCCATCGTGATGCACTCGCTGTTTGAAGAGCAAATCAATGCCGAACTGCATGAAGTTGATCACATGCTCTTTCACGGCAAGGAGGCCTTCTCCGAGGCGCTTGATTTTTTTCCTGAAAGCCGATTTGAAAATTATGAGACAGAAAATTATATTCAGCGTGTCCATGCGCTTAAAGCAGCGCTGGGTATTCCCGTCATTGCCAGTCTGAACGGGGTAAGCAGCGGCGGATGGGTGCAGTATGCGAAATTGCTTGAAGAAGCGGGAGCGGACGCGCTGGAACTGAACCTTTATTTTCCTGCCGACCGCGCCTGGAATACTCCCGACACCATTGAAAAACACTATCTGGATACGATTGCTTCTGTCAAAAAGAATACGTCACTGCCATTTGCGGTCAAACTTGCTCCCGCGTTTACATCGCTGCCGCATTTTTTACACGAAGCCGCGACGGCTGGAGCAGCTGCCGCAGTACTGTTTAATCGATTCTATCACAGCGAGATCGATCTCGAAGCACTGGAGTGGACGCGCACACTGTATCGCAGCGGCAGGGCCGATTTCTCTGCCGCACTGCGCGCCGTGGCCATGGGGTATGGACAAAGTGACCTGCAATATTGTATTGGTGGCGGTGTGACGGAAGGCACGGATATCGTCAAGGGAGTTATGGCGGGTGCGACCGCCGTGGCTGCGGCGACCGTCTTCCATGACCGCGGGGCTGCATATGCAGGGGTTATGCTTGAAGAAGCACAACAGTGGTTGGAAGAACATGAATACGAATCGTTCGATCAGATGCGCGGCTCTATCAGTTACAACAAGGCGCCGAACCCTTCGGCCCTTGAGCGTGCAAACTACGTTGAACTGCTCAGTCAAAGCGACAGTCTGTGGTATTAAGCAGGTGATATCCTGCTTCGAAATGAAACTTTTTTCCTGCTTGAAAATCAGCTTTTTCTTTCCTTAAAGCTTCTTTAAAGCCATCTGTTTATATAATTGCGGGATTTTATAGAGGAGCATTTGATGGATCAGAAACGGGTGTTGGTAAAGTTTTCAGGTGAAGCGCTTGCCGGTGAGGCCGGGCACGGGATCGACACCCAGATCCTCAAATACATTGCTCAGGAGATCAAAACCCTGGTCGATGCGAATATCGAAGTCGGTTTGGTCATTGGCGGCGGAAATATCATTCGCGGCGTGACTGCGGCACAGGATGGCATCATTCGTCGAACGTCCGGTGACTATATGGGCATGCTGGCGACGGTGATCAACGCCGTGGCCATGCAAGAAGCGTGTGAATATGCCGGCCTCAAGGTGCGGGTACAGACCGCGATCAAGATGGAGCAGATTGCCGAGCCCTACATTCAGCGCCGCGCGGTGCGTCACCTTGAAAAGGGACGAGTGGTCATTTTTGCCGCCGGTACAGGGAACCCGTTTTTCACGACCGATACGGCAGCGACACTTCGCGCGGTGGAGATCGGTGCCGATGTCATCATCAAGGCGACTAAGGTCGACGGCGTTTATGACAAAGATCCTAAAAAATTCGATGATGCGGTAAAATTACCGACACTCTCATACGATCAGGCCCTTCACGACCGCATCAAGGTGATGGATGACACCTCTATTGCCCTGGCAAAAGATAACGCACTTCCAATCATTGTTTGCGATATGTTCAAGCCGGGGAACCTTCTGGAGATCATCGGTGGCGAGTATGCAAACTGTTCGATCGTCCAGTAACCACATTTAAAGGAAAAAGCATGACAAATATGCGTCTTGAAGAGATTACCGCCAAGGCTTTGAATACGGCCGGGATTGATCGTTATCAGCTGGCCATCGCCGTAGCACAGCGTGCCATGGAACTGGAAAATGGTGCACAGAGCAAACTCAATATTGATTTGAAAACGACTAAGGCAGCAGATCTGGCACTCATGGAGATTGCCGAAGGACTTGTCACTATTAAAGGATTCAAGCACAAAGCCTGAGTTCCCACTGATGTCGCGCGTCTGAATGGCGCGCTCCTCCAATGCAATTTTAAGAGCAGGTATGGCAAACATTCCCGACATAGAGCAGATCAGATCCATACGGACTATCGAAGGTGCGAAAGCGCTGCTGCATGAACAGATTATGTTCGATGATCTGATCGAAGATGCGCTGATGTTCGCTATGGACGCACATTCGCATCAGTCGCGAAAAAGCGGCGAACCTTATGTCGTTCACCCCATTCTTGTTGCGGCGATCGTTGCCTCTATTACCGGTGATCGCGCTATGGTGATTGCGGCACTGCTGCATGATGTTGTCGAAGATACTGAGCATACACTTGAAGAGGTGGAGATTCGATTCGGTTCGGATGTCACACACCTTGTCCATGGATTGACCAAGATCGACCTGATTCGTGATAAAGAACTTATCCCGTCGCATTCGGACGAAAAACTGGTTGTTTCCGCTTTGACGTTTCGCAAAATGCTTTTGGCGTCCATCAAGGACATCCGCGTGCTGGTTGTGAAGCTTTGCGACCGGACACATAATATGTTGACCCTCGATGCGCTTCCCCCATCCAAACAACGGCGTATTGCAGAGGAGACACTGTTGGTGTATGCCCCTGTGGCACATCGTTTGGGGATCTCTTATCTGAAAAACCTGTTGGAAGATTTGAGTTTTGGGTATGTGTTTCCTGAAGAGAAAGAGAAAATCAGAACATACCTAAAAGCGAACTATCATGATATTGAAATTCGCCTGAACGGTTTTCGTCACAAAGTGACAAAGCTGATGCAGCATCACGGCATGGAGCAGAAACGTTTCGAAATTCTCAGCCGAATTAAACATGATTACTCTATCTATCTGAAGATGCAGCGCAAAGGGATCAGTATCGATGAAGTACTCGATCTGCTTGCGATCAGGGTGCTTGTGGAAGAGCCGACACAGTGTTACAGTGTATTGGGACTGATTCATTTGAATTTCCAACCACTGACAACACGCTTCAAAGATTATATTTCAATTCCAAAAGAGAACGGATACCAGACGCTGCATACGACGGTTTTTGATGACACATCCATTATCGAAGTGCAGATTCGAACGTTCGAGATGCATAAAACTGCAGAACTGGGCGTTGCGGCGCACTGGAAGTATAAAAGCGGCGGAAACAACATCAATCTGGACTGGCTGCATAATCTGCAATACCAAGAAGAATCGATCGAAGACTTTTATGAATTGGCGAAAACCGATCTCTACAGCGAGGATATCAGTGTTTTCTCGCCCAAAGGAAAAGCGTTTACACTTCCGCGCGGCGCTACAGGGCTTGACTTCGCCTATGCCATTCACACTGAAATCGGTGACAGGGCAGAAGCGTGTCTGGTAAACAAGGAGCGCAAAAGTCTGCTGACCGAACTGCATAACGGCGATATAGTTCGTATCGTGACTGCGGAGGAGGTTCAGTTGCGCTGCAGCTGGGTAGACACGGTGAAAACTTCCCGGGCAAAGCAGCATATTCGCATTAATTGCCGTCACCGTATCCGGGCGATCGATACCCAAAGCGGCCTGTTGATCATGCGCGGTATCATGCAGCTGAACGAAACACGCATCCGGGAGTGGCTTGATAAGCATCATCGGCTGCAAAACGCCTGGATGATTGCGCGAGACATCGATTACTTGCGCGAAGTGCTGCACCACTATCTTAAAGATCTCCGATCACATCAGAAGTTTGCAGCGTTTTTGACTTCTCGCCGATTCAAGCTGAAACCTTATCGTTTCGGTTCGATTGAAGTTTTTTCAAACCATGCTGTTTCGGATGTTGTATTCGATTTCTGTTGCCATCCCAAAGCCGGGGATGAAATCGTTGCCTTTTACAGCGGTGGAAAGGCACATATTCACCACAAAATGTGTCAACATGCCGCACGGATGATCGAAGAACATGAACCCATGCTGTTTGTACGCTGGAAGCAAGAGATCATCTATCATTATCATATGATCGTCAGCATGCAAAACGCCAAGGGCGCATTGGCGGATTTTCTTACTTTTCTGGCCAAACAGGGTGCAGAGATCGTTAGTATAGAGTTAGGCAAAGAGAAACAGGAACACCTGCAGCTGTGCGAGCTGGAGTTTCAGAGTGCGGAAGCAGACATTAACCGCCTGCGCGCTAAAATTGAACAAAAACTACATATCATACAGTTTGTCCGAACGGACGATGCGTACCGTTCATCATAGAGAGGAAAAAATGACACTGCAAGAGGCATTGGCGGAAGTAAGCCGCGGCAGCGCGGAGATTATCGACGAAGCGCGCATTGAAACAGTAATTAAATCGGCACTGGAAAAAGGGAAATCTTTTTCGGTAAAAGCAGGATTCGATCCTACGGCACCGGATTTGCATCTGGGGCATACTGTATTGCTG
>JANTHE010000084.1 GCA_024762585.1 Sulfuricurvum sp.
ACCGTGACAACGATGCTGCGGCTGCCGCCGTGGTCGCGGTGTTCGCCGAGGTAGATGCCCTGCCAGGTGCCGAGATTCAGACGTCCGTTGGTGACGGGAAGGGTGAGTGAGGTTCCGAGCATCACGCTTTTGATGTGCGCGGGCATATCGTCGTCGCCCTCGTAGGTGTGGATGTAATAGGGCTTGGCATCGGCAATGTCTGAGAAAAAACGTTCCATATCCCTGCGGACAGAGGGGTCGGCGTTCTCGTTGATGCAGAGCGATGCGCTGGTGTGTTTGAGAAAGAGGTGGGCAAGTCCGGTGGTGACGCCGGCTTTCAAAACAGTGTTTTCAATGGCATTGGTGATGAGATGAAATCCGCGCGGATAGGGCGGAAGCGTCACGGTGGTCTGGAACACGGTTATTCGGCCGCCAGCCTGTTCATGATGAAGAGGTAGAGCTCTTTGTTCGGCACATCTTTCTCGATCGCATCGCGGTAGAGGCCCGTGACTTCGAGGTGATGCTTTTCGTACGAGAAGTGGGGGAAATGGTTCTGCCACGCTTCCTTGATGCGCTGCGTCGCCATGCGGTCGATCAG
Organism: Sulfuricurvum sp.; assembly: GCA_024762585.1. GTDB lineage: Bacteria > Campylobacterota > Campylobacteria > Campylobacterales > Sulfurimonadaceae > Thiomicrolovo. Next base: position 578 of record JANTHE010000084.1, read on the forward strand.
CCACTCCTTGAACATCATGTAGGTACCGAAGAACATCCCCGTAAAGAGGATGGCGAGAATGATCAGTACGTGGCAGTCGATCTTGGCGAGCTCTTTGTGAAACAGGAGGCTCAGCGGCAGCAGGATGAGGTTCCACAAAATGAGAAAGACCAAGATAGTACGCCCGATACGCAGCTTCAACCCCGGAATCTTGCCTTCGAGTTTCAGCCCGTCATCATGGCTCTTGTTGATAGCGAGCAGTTCACGCAGCAGCAGCGGCTGATCGTTGCTGCGGGTGACGAAAGGGATGATGGTCTTGTCGACAAAAGCGAGCACGCTGCCTCCTGATTAAATGTTGGTGCTATTATATCGCTGATTTCTGTAAATAATTCACATCTATCAAAAAAGTATTAAACTTTTTAATGTTACAGTGCGAGATACAATTTGTAACGAGGTTCCGAATCATGATGCACTATTTTCACCGCCAGGTCAAACTCTGGGGCGAGGACGTTCAGCGCTCCCTGCAGGACAAACGTATCGCCATTATCGGCAGCGGCGGTCTGGGCAGTTCGTTGGCGTTCGCATTGGGTGCGACGGGGATAGGGGAGATTCACATCGTTGATTTCGATGAGGTCAGTGTACACAATATCCATCGTCAGATCGCGTTCAAGACCGGCGATGAAGGCAAGAACAAAGCTGTCATCAACGCTGGCATCATTGAAGAGCGCTGCCCCTATGTCAAAGCGGTGGCGCACGAGTGCGACTTTGCCGAGTTTGCGAACAAAGGGATCGAAGTCGACCTGATCATCGATGCCACCGACAACCTCCCGGTCCGCGGAACGATTAACGAATATGCAAAAATCAAGCAGACACCGTGGATTTACGGTTCGGTCGAGGCGTTCCACGGACAGGTCTGTTTTTTTGACAAAGCTTCTTTCAATGACGTCTTCAAGATTACGCTTAAAGAACCGGCGGGCATCGCCGCGCCGATTGTGATGCATATCGCCTCGCTTCAGGCGAACCTCGCGCTGCGATACCTTGCCGGTCAGCCGGTCAAAAAAGATTTCCTATATTACCTCTTTTTCAATGACGAAGGGGAACTCATGACGCAGAAATTCGGCCTGCCTTCCTAGCGGTTCGGTTTTACTCCCTGCTAAGCCGTTCACGCTATAATTTCATACTTATTTTTACAGGGTACACATGTGCCTGCCATGGAGAAAAGTGATGCGCGGTTACAAGATTTTTGCCGGAAGCGCCAGTGGCGAGTTTGCCAAAGAGGTTTGTCAATACCTGGATGTTCCGTTGGCCAAAGCGGATGTTAAACGTTTCAGCGATGGAGAAATCTCTATCCAGATTTCAGAAAGCGTACGCGGTCGTGATGTCTTTATCATCCAGTCTACAGGGGCGCCGTCCAACGATAATCTGATGGAACTGCTCATCATGACCGACGCGCTCCGCCGTTCGTCGGCCAGCTCCATTACCGCTGTCATTCCCTATTTCGGCTATGCGCGTCAGGATCGTAAAGCGGCACCACGTGTTCCGATCAGTGCGAAACTGGTTGCGAACCTTTATCAAACCGCCGGCATCGACCGTCTGGTTACCATCGACCTGCATGCGGGACAGATTCAGGGTTTCTTCGATATCCCGGTCGACAACCTTTACGGTTCCATCATCTTTCAGCAGTATGTCGAATCGAAGAACCTCTCCAACCCCATCATCGCCAGCCCCGATATCGGCGGCGTTGCGCGAGCACGTTATTTTGCGGAGAAACTCGGTCTGGAGATGGTGATTGTCGACAAGCGCCGGGAAAAAGCGAACGAAGCGGAAGTGATGAACATCATCGGTGATGTCGAAGGTCGGGACGTGATTATGATCGACGATATGGTCGATACGGCGGGTACGATGGTCAAGGGGGCGGCGGCACTCAAGGCTCACGGTGCCACATCAGTCATGGCTTGCGCTACGCATGCAGTACTCAGCGGAAAGGCATATGATAATCTTGACAAGGGTGTACTGGACGAACTGGTTGTTTCCAATTCTCTGGCTTCAAAACCGCATCCTCATATTAAAGTGCTGACGGTTGCTCCGCTCTTTGGGGAAGTGATCCGTCGCGTTTACCATAATGAAAGTGTCAACAGTTTATTTGCATAAACAGGGAGCGTAATGGACCTCAGCCATATCCGCAATTTTTCGATTATAGCCCATATCGACCACGGGAAAAGCACGCTTGCCGACCGGATCATTCAGGAGTGCGGCTCTGTCAGTGAGCGCGAGATGTCGTCGCAGATGATGGATACGATGGACATCGAGCAAGAGCGCGGTATTACCATCAAGGCCCAGAGTGTGCGTCTCGATTACGTCAAAGACGGCGAGCATTACGTGCTGAACCTGATCGATACCCCCGGCCATGTCGATTTCAGCTACGAAGTAAGCAAGTCGCTGGCCTCATCTGACGGGGCGCTGCTAATTGTCGATGCCGCCCAGGGGGTCGAGGCGCAGACGATCGCCAATGTCTATCTGGCACTCGATAACGATCTGGAACTCATTCCCGTCATCAATAAAATCGATCTGCCTGCGGCGGAACCGGAGCGTGTCGCCGAAGAGATCGAAACCAGCATCGGGATCGATGCCACCGATGCGGTCATGGTCTCGGCCAAGACCGGCATCGGAATTCATGAACTGATCGATGCCATTGTCGAGCGTATCCCTGCGCCCCAGGGCGATCCGGACGGCGCAACGAAAGCCATCATCTACGACAGCTGGTTCGATCCGTATCTGGGGGCACTGGCGCTGGTGCGCGTCTTTGACGGCAGCATTCGCAAAAAGCAGACTGTAAAGCTGATGAGCAACGGCGAGCAGCATGAGGTACTGGACCTGATGTACCCGCACCCGTTGAAGAAACTGAAGACCGACGCCATCGAAAGCGGCGAAATCGGTATCGTGGTATTAGGGCTCAAGGATGTCGGTTCGGTCCGCGTCGGCGATACCGTGACCGATGCGAAACATCCGACGGCGGAACCGGTGGGCGATTACGAACCGGCCAAACCGTTTGTTTTCGCGGGACTCTACCCCATCGATACGGACAAGTTTGAAGACCTGCGCGATGCACTGGACAAACTGAAACTCAATGACTCCTCGCTTAGCTTCGAGCCGGAAACTTCCATCGCACTTGGGTTCGGCTTTCGCGTCGGATTTCTCGGTATGCTGCATATGGAAGTCGTCAAGGAGCGCCTGGAGCGCGAATTCGGCCTGGACCTGATCGCTACGGCGCCGTCGGTCGTCTATGACGTTTATCTGACCGACGGTTCTATGGTCGAAGTCCATAATCCGTCCGAACTGCCTGCAGTCAACCATATCGAACGCATCGAGGAGCCTTATGTCAGGGCGACGGTCATCACTCCGACGGACTACCTGGGCAACATCATGAATCTGCTCGTGGCCAAACGCGGCATCCAGGAGAAGATGGATTATCTCAATGAAGAGCGGGTCTTGCTTGAGTATTCCATTCCGATGAACGAGATCGTCGTCGATTTTTACGACAAGCTCAAGTCCATTTCAAAAGGGTACGCCAGTTTCGATTACGAACCGACGGAGTTCCGCGAAGGCGACCTGGTGAAGCTCGACGTTCGCGTCGCGGGTGATGTCGTCGACGCGCTGTCGGTCATCGTACCGCGCGAACAGGCCGAACAGCGCGGGCGAGCGCTGGTCAAAAGCATGAAAGAGCTCATTCCCCGCCAGCTGTTCGAAGTGGCGGTGCAGGCGTCGTTGGGCAATAAAGTCATTGCGCGCGAAACGGTCAAATCGATGGGCAAGAACGTCACGGCCAAATGTTACGGCGGCGACATCACCCGAAAACGAAAACTGCTGGAGAAACAGAAGGCGGGCAAAAAGCGGATGAAAGCGATCGGGAAAGTCCAGCTGCCGCAAGAAGCGTTTATGTCCGTGCTGAAGATGGACTAGAACCGTGCGCTGTCTGCTGTGCGAGTCGTGGTCATGGTCGCACATTTGCAACACTTGCAGGCAGGATCAACTCACTCCCTCTTTTTATACCCGAACCATTACGGGTAAGCTTTCCGTGCACTCTTTTTATAAATACGACGAGATCGAGCCGCTACTGCTGACCAAGCATACCGATCTCGGTTTTCATATCTACAGGATTCTCGCAAAAACGGCATTCGGAATGTATGCAAAACGGTTCGAGACCGATGAACCCGTCGCAGTCATCTCCGTCGATGATCATGCCCGTCACGGCTATTCGCATACTGCGCTGCTGGCACGTGCGATGAAGCGTGAGCAGCTTTTGCCGCGTTTCGGTATGCTGCGTGACCGATCGGGGCACCGCTACTCCGGCAAGGACTTTCAGTTTCGTCTGACACACCCGAGGCAATTCGAACTCAAACCGTTTCCGGAGAAGAGAGTGATCCTTGTCGATGATATCCTGACCACCGGACTGACTTTGACACAGGCGGTCGAGTGTTTGGAAATGGCTGGGAAAGAGGTACTTTTCTGTCTGACGCTGGCAGAGGCCGATCATCAGTTCTGAACAGATTTTTCAGGGGTATCGGGCAGGTAATCGACCGTATTTTCAACCGTCGGTGATTCGGAAAAATCAAAGCGAATTGATTCGGCATTGAGCGCGTAGGCAATCTGCTCCAGCGTTGCTCTGGCAGATTTTTGTACATCGGGTAGCAGTTCGATCATCATCCCGTTCGCGATAGCGGAGACCTGTTTTTTTGCCTCTTTGATCAGAGTGTTGCGATCGGTCTCGTCAAAACCGTCGCTAAATACGGCAGAGAGCAGGTCCGGCAGGAGCCAAGGCAGCAGTTTTCCGTTTTGTTCATCATAAAAGCTGATGTCTTTTATGCTGAGCGAGTAGCGGCAGGCTGGCATTTTGAAAAGATAATGTCCTTCCGACTCCTCTGTAATACTGAATAGAGGGTCTTTGAGGTTGTAGCTGAAGTCGATGTCAAAGGTGAAGACCATTGCCAGTTTCTTTTTCGAAATCAGCCAACGCAGGTACTTTTCGCCGAAATTGCCGAAGAGATGGTCCGAGGCGGTGACAATCTCTTTCGTTACCACCTTGTAGACATTGAGTGTCCCGAGGGACTCCATTTTCTCGATCGTGGAGTAGAGGGTGATGTTCGCCGGTCCCACTTTTTTACCGCGCCTGATATACCATCCCATTGCGAACAGGGCCGAAGCAATGAGAATACCGCTTAAAAACATGATGATATTATCCATGCCTTTATTCTATCGAAGTACGGATAATATTATCGCCGGTCGGAATAGGGAAAACGGGTCTGCAACCGCAGATCGGGGATGGCTCGACCTATCGTGAAGTGATAGAGGCTTTGAAAGTCATTTCCTTCCAGTCCGAGCAGCCGGTGCATGACATCGTCGAGGAAACAGCCGATGCCCGTGGCACTGAGGCCAAGCGACGTCGCTTCGAGGTAGAGTTGCTGTCCGATGGCGCCGCATTCCCAATAGAGGCTTTTATAGCGTTGCGGTCCGTAGCGCTCAAGCTGCGGCGCGAACTCGCAGAGCATTCCAATCGAAAAAGCGCCGTCGGCGGCGATGTCTTGGGAGCAGGAGATGAACTTGGCCTGTGGCCTGAAGTCCCCCTCTTCAAGAAGGAAAAGGCGATCTTCTGTTGCTTCAAACAGAAAATCGGTACGCATATTTTTTTGGAGCATCGGTAGGTATTTATTGTTGAGAAGATAGAGGTACAGTCCCGGTTTTAACGAAGAAACATCATGTACAAAGAGGACAAATGACACTGCGGGTTCGAACGGGGAAAAAGCGGTATCGGCAGCATTAAGCATCTGAAGAAAATCCTGCTTTTCAATACGGGTACGGCCAAAGTCCATTGCACGTGCACTGCGCCGATTCAAGATAATGTTTTCTGCGCTTTCATCGCATGAACGCTCCGGAAGAATACACTGCATCTTTGGCAACGCTTTAGATACTGCCTGTGTGGCATGCTCGACGAGTGTGATGGCTTCCCAGGGGTGGTGTGCGGGACTGAGGCGGTTGGCTTTGCCGATATAGTCGGTTCGACACTGTGACAGCAGTGAAATCATATCGGGAGTCGGTGTTTGAACCGACGGAGAGACAAGCATCAAAGCATCGGATATCTCTTCTTCATATTCATGGAAGCGCACCGTCTGGTTCAGTCCCAGCAGTGTATCCATCGTTTCGGGATCGAGTGTATCGATCAGATGAGTATGCCAGCCTTCCAGTGCGCCGGCAATTGCTACGCTGCGCAGTGCATGCCCGGCATCGAGCTGAGTATAGCGAAAAGCGCGTTCACCGTATTTCCATGCCTCTCGCCAGACCACAGAGGTAAGGCCGAAGAAAAAGGTACCCGCCGGGAGGGTATTCCAGATCTCGCTGTCAAAGGAGTGAACAATTTCCAAAGCATGTGATTTGGGAGCATAGTGTGCAACGGTACTGCGTTTGCTGATGCCATCTATGGGCGGAATAATTATATATCCTTCCGTGGGGTGCAAGTTACCACTCGATGCGTTGCATCGAAGCGACCAGCATTCAGTTCCCATGCATTTTATAGCAGCCAGACCCAGGCTGTAACGTAACAATCGTGCCAGGCTATCACGTGACAGTGCCTCAGCTTTTGGTTGCTTGAAAAGTTGGGCATAGGTCGGTGCGGGATTGATGGCAGGCAGGGGGAGCATAACCTTTGATGCTCCCTCGTAGGTACGAAAAGGATCAGGTTGTGTTGCCCAGTCCATGTAGCCAAGGGAGGCTGCATAGTGATTTGGATGGTGCTTTGTGCGATTGTGGTATTCTAAAACGGATGACAGATTCTTCATGTTTTATATGCCTTCTTGTGGACTGCTACTGCATTTTAGATACGAGCAGTTGTTCCAATTCGGCTGCAGGTAATGCACTATCGCAAAGGAAACCTTG
>JANTHE010000085.1 GCA_024762585.1 Sulfuricurvum sp.
CCTGCTTCCTTATTTCGAAGGGATGGCCATATCCAAAGAGCATAAACTGGGCAAACTGCTCCTCAGCAGCAATACCGTTTTTGTCGATTTTGAAAACGAATCGGACTTCGCCAATCTCAATTGTCAAAAAGAGTACAAAGCGGCGGTCAAGAAATTGAAAAAAACCGCCCGCAGGCGGTAGGAGAGGAGAAACATTCATATGCTTTCGGCTTTACTTCGCAATAGGCGGTTGCTGAAAGCCGACACACAAACTTTGAAACTTTTGGCAAGAAGGAGGCTTATCCCTTCTGCTCACCCAAATGATAGAGCAAATATTTGACAATGGAACCAGTTTGTTGATTAACTTTTAATCACTATGGGTACAAGTTGCTTCTAAACCGAGTTTCTATAAGATAACAGTAAAAACGGGATGATACCTATGAAACTGACGCACCTCGATGAAAAAGACCGGCCAAAGATGGTCGATGTCTCCGACAAGGCACAAACACACCGTATTGCTGTTGCCAGCGGAAGGATCACCATGAGCCCCGAAGCATACGAAGCCATCATCTCCGAAAAAACCAAAAAGGGGCCCGTACTCCAAACCGCGGTCATCGCCGCCATCATGGGCACGAAAAAGACCTCGGACCTCATCCCCATGTGCCACCCGCTCACCCTCAGCGGCATTCACTGCGATGTCGAGGAGCTGCCGAAACTGCCGGGATTCAAACTCACGGTAAGCGCCAAGCTCACCGGGCAGACGGGGGTGGAGATGGAAGCGCTCACCGGGGTGAGCGTCGGACTGCTGACCATCTACGATATGGTCAAGGCCATCGACAAGGGAATGGTCATCTCGGAGGTACAACTTGAATCCAAGCAAGGAGGCAAAAGTGGTGAATATCAACGAACTTGACCAGAAGCTGGAACTCGAATACCCCTGCAACTGGTGCTACAAAGTCGTGGGCGAAGAGCGTGAAAAGCTCGAGCAGGCCATCAGAGACGTTGTCCTGGAACGCGAGCACAGTGTCGCGCACTCCAACACCAGCCGCAGCGGAAAATACATCAGCCTCAACCTCGACCTGCTGGTCCACAATGAGGATGACCGCCAGTTTATTTACGAAGCGCTCAAGGCGCATCAAAACATTAAAATGGTCCTGTAGGAGATATAGATGATTGATCTGGAACAACTTCAGCGTGACATACGCGCCACCAACAAGCAACTGGACACCCCCGATCTCGAAGCCCGTATCACTACGCTCAAAAGCTACCTGGAGCGCGAATACAAGCTGACCGAGAACGACCTGACCGTGCCCGAGCTTCGGGTACTGATTGACACGGTACTGTACGAACAGACCGCCGCACTTAGCGACGAAGTCGAAGAGCTCATGGTTCAAAAAGAGCGCATCGAGCGGCAGCTTGAGCGTAAAAGCGAACAGCTCCAGGAAGAGAAGCACCGCATTTTCGACACCTTTGAATCGCTTTTTGCTTCCGCGTCTACGGAAACACAGGCCAAGCTGCACCAGATCAGACTGCAGTCCATCGACTTGTTCGATATGCTCGAAGAGGTCGTGGAATCGGCTATTATCACCACGCTTGAAAAGAATCACGACATCAAAGAGACCGTCGAAGAGATCTGCAAAGAGATCACCTATGAAACCCTGGCAGAAGGTCCGCTTGAAACCGGACGCATCCGATTGGTGATCGGTACCATCCTCCGCACCGCGGTAAACGTTGCGGAAGCCACTCCCAATCAGGCCGAGGCCATCCTCTCCGGCTCACTCAGAGGGATCAGAAGCGGTCTTGTCAAATCCATACGGCGTCTGAAAAAACAGCTCCTGTTCCTGCCCGAGGAGCTCAAGCTGACCGAAGCGATGCAGACCGAACTGCTGCGCACCGACTCACTCCTGACCCAATTGATCCAAGATGAAGCGCAGCAGTGCGACCAAGAGACCAGAATTCAGCTTGAAAAACTTTCCAAGGAGATGCGTTACGACCTCGAAGAGTTGGTCGAAGTGTCGCGTGAGACGGTTGAGCTGATGAAAACCCAGTTCAGCCAGGCTATTTCCCGTTCCCAGGTCCTCAACTCCAAAACGGCGTCCGAGGCCAAACGCATGGGCGTTTCCGCCTGGCGCTCCGCCAAAACCGCCCTAGAAGGTGCTTTACAAAACGCCAAAGAGAAGATTGAAAAGAAGTAGCACTTCTTAGCCATTCTTTAACTGCACTTGACTTTTGTTTGCTTAAGGATATAAAAACAAATATCTAATATAATTTTTTAAAATTTACGGGCAGGCATGCCCGTTCTTCAGGAGTTCACCCATGTTACTGCATCCGCCGCTCGCACATTTTGCCATCGCCCTGCCTGTTGTCACCGCCGTTTTCGGCCTGCTTTATCTCTTTACCAAAAAAGAGGGGCTTTCCAAAATCACTGCCCGCCTGCTCGTCTTTACCGCGATCGCCATGATCGCCGCCTGGTACACCGGCTCCAAAGCCGGACCGGAGATCTACGATTACCTCAGCGATGCCGGAAAACATGAGCTGATCGAGCATAAAAACCTCGGGCTCTACCTGGCCATCGCCTTCGGTGCGCTCGCTGTGCTCCAGTTTCTGGGATGTCAGCTCAAAAAATTTTCACTACAGGCCGTCGCCATCGTTTTGCTCTTTGCGGCCACCGCATTTGTCTTTGTACAGGGTAAACACGGCGGCGAGATTGTCTACAACTACGGCCAGCCGTTCAAAGCGCATGTCATTATGGATACGCTGAACGAAGCCGTCTCGACCGCCGACGACACGGAAGAGTGCGATGAAAAAGTCGAAGCCTATGAAGACGCCGTCGACGAAGCCGCCTCCATGTCCGAGGAGATCCAAGCGATCTACGGTGAACCGGAGGAGGAGGAAGCGGAGGAGTGATTCAACTTTCCGTGCTAAAATCACGGGTATGAAAACACTCTTACTGCTCGTCGAAGACGACTACGCCGATACCCTCAAACAGCAGCTCCCGGGCGACAAAGCCTGGGTCATGCCCGAACGTTACGACGCCTTTCGCTGTGCCCTTCACAGCACGCTGGAATCTGCCCGCTCGGACACGAATGAAACGATTCCCCTTCAAAACGCCATAACCGATATGAACGAGTGGCTGGTCAAGGTGTCATCATGAACATTACCTGCACACCTCTTTTTACAGAACAGCTCAAGGCTATTCTTGCTCCGATGGCCAAGGCAAACCCCCAAAGCGCAAAAAGTTTCAAACTCTACCTCGACACTATCTTGCTCAACCTGCCGACCAAAGCTAAAAAATACAAACCTTCGATTTTTTTTGACGATGACGCCGTCAGAGATATTGAGCACCAGGGCTGTACGGTTCCCTTTTATCATGATCGTGAGAAAAACACCTATATTATCTTGGGCATTATCGACAATCGATATGAAGCTTAATAATAACTGATCTATCGAAATTATATGGAGCCGGATACATTCAAAAACAATTGCTTATATATTTGTTATTAAAATGTAATATATGGATAAGGATGGACGGTAAGAAGATTTTTTGTGTTTCGTTTCGTAACCAATGCCGCCCACAGCACTTTCGCATTCACTATTTATACACAATTCATAGGGTATACTTACGGTTGATAAGATCGTGATATTGGGTTCAGCCCCTTTTAATAGACAGCACATCAACAGCCGGATATCGGTTTGATCGCCGGAGGTTGATGTGCTGTTTTGGTCTTATGACTAATCGTTTTCGTTTTCAATGACAGTATAAATACTATAAAAGGGAGGAAGAATGAAAAAAGAGCACTCTACGCTCAACGCCGAAACGGTATCGGCCGACAGAAGAGATTTCTTCAGAAAAACCGCTGCGCTTTCCGCGACGGCAATTGCGGGCACTAGCCTGCTGGCCGAGGGGTCTGTTACGGCAGCAGATGATCCGTTCATGCAAGAGCCGCAACCGGACTGGTCAACAAAAATCGGCTATCCGGTTACAAAAAACCGTTACGGGATGCCATCGCCGTACGAGCACAACATCACTCGCCGCAACGCCAAACTGCTTTCGTCAGGCAACTGGCAGGCATCGATTGCGATGTGCCCCATTCAGGACCTTAGTGGCATTATCACGGCAAACGGACTGTTTTTCAGCCGCTGTCACGGCGGGATCCCAACCATCAATCCCAACGAGTGGCGCCTGATGATTCACGGCCTGCTTGAAAAGCCGTTGATTCTAACCCTCGATGAACTCAAACGCTATCCGAACGTCAGCCGCGTTCACTTCGTCGAATGCCCCGCAAACGGCGGACCGGAGTGGCGCGGGCCGCAATTCAACTCTATCCAGTTTGCCAAGGGAATGATGAGCAACGCCGAATGGACTGGCGTCTACCTCAAAGATATCCTCAAAGACCTCGGACTGAAGCCCGAAGCACAGTGGATGCTCGCCGAGGGCATCGATAGCTCGCACATGGGCCGTACCGTTCCGGTCGACAAAGTGCTCGATGACGCCATGATCGTCTGGGGCCAAAACGGCGAAGCACTGCGTCCGGAACAGGGTTATCCTGTCCGTCTGCTGCTGCCGGGCTGGGAAGGCAACCTCTGTGTCAAATGGCTCGGCCGCCTCGAATTCGCCGCCGAACCGTTCTACGCCAAAGAGGAAACGGCAAAGTATACGGCACTCAAACCAACCGGCAAAGCAATCCAGCACTTCTATGCCAACGAAGTCAACTCCATTATCACTTCACCGTGCCCGGAAAAGCCGTGGACAGACCTCAAAAAAGGCGACCTCGTCGAAATCGAAGGTCTCGCATGGAGTGGTATGGGCACCATCGAAGGCGTTGACATCAGCTTTGACGGCGGTAACAACTGGACGGAAGCGAACCTCAAAGGTCTTGTGCTTCCAAAATCCTGGACCCGCTTCAGCTTCATGTACAAGTATGAAGGCAAACCCCTTCTGCTCGCCAGCCGCGCACGCGACGACGCCGGCTATATCCAGCCGACGATCGACCAGGAAGTCGCCATAATGGGCGTTGAATCCGTCTACCATAGAAACGGTATCTCCGGTTGGGAAGTGACGGCAGAGGGCAAAGTCAATAATGTCCAGATCCGTTCGGAAGTCAAAGACGTTGACGGTAAAATCGTATTCGAGGGGGACGCTTAATCATGTTTAAATTCAATAAAAAGATTTTGCTTGGCGCTTCTGCAGCAGCAACTGTGGCACTGTTCGTCGCTGGTTGTGCTGAAAGCGGAGATGCTGCGGCCCCGGCAATGGCATCTGGAAAGTGCGGTTCCGCTTCCGTCTCACACACGTATGCCAATGGCAAAAAAGTGATCGACGGCGGTGTCTCCTATCCGGTTGTCAACGCGAAAACAGGGCCCTACCATGTTGATACGGCAGCCGGCAATGGCGGCTACAGCTATGGACGCACACCTCCAGCCGATGAAGTCGCCGTATGGAACACGACGGTAACACCGTGGAGACTTCCGCCAAAAGGCGAAGGTTCTGTCGAAGAGGGTGAAGGCGTCTACGAAGAAAAATGTGTCATGTGTCACGGAGACTTCGGTTCCGGCGGCGGCGGCTATCCGGCGCTGTCCAAAGGGAATGCTTATGACAATCTTGCCTCACTGAAGCATCAGCGCGTCGGCGGAAACGACGAGGGTCCGATCCGCGTCTTCGGAAGCTACTGGCCCGAAGCGAGTACCCTGTGGTGGTATATCAAAGAAGGCATGCCGCATCCGCACACCCGCTCACTTACAGATGATGAAACCTATGCACTTGTTGCGTACATTCTGAACCTGAACGAAATGGAGATCGACGGCGAAGAGGTGGATGAGGAGTATGTCCTCGACCAGGAAAAGTTCGCCAAAATCGTTATGCCGAACAAAGACGGTTTTGAGCCGAACATCAAAGGGCCTCATGCGACCGACGATGTCCGTGCCTACTATGACAATCCGAAAAACTACGGCGCACAGAAGATTGCATCGGCAGACGAGCGCTGCATGACGAATTGTCAGAAACCGACAGCAAAAGTCAAACCGATCACCATCGAACAAAAAGATTTCCTGCCGCCGCTCTCTCAAGTGCGCGATCTGCCGAAACAGGAAAACACCAACGGTGTCGATCTCGAAGCGAAGAATACGTATGAATCCAGCTGTGCCGTCTGTCACGGTGCGGCAGGCATGGGCGCCCCGGTTGTCGGCGACAAGAAAGCCTGGGCAGCCGTCGTCGGCAAAGGGATGGACACCGTCTATGCCAATGCCATCAACGGTACAGACGGTGGTATGCCGCCCAAAGGCGGCACCGACCTTCCGGATGCGAAATTCAAGGCCGTGGTTGATTACATGATCAGCCAGAGCAAATAAATCTCAACCAAAGGATAAACAACATGCAAAGAAGAACATTCCTCTCCATGGCAGCGGGCGCATTCGCCCTGGCTGCCGTCCCGGCAAGCGTACGTGCGGAAGATTTCCGTAAATCAAAACCGACAGTATGGACGGCCAAGAGCGTCGAAGATGCCATGAAAGCAATGTATGGCAAAACGGACACAGTCAAAGACGGTGTCACCGTGGTTGCCCCTGATGTTGCCAGCAACGGCGGTGCCGTGCCGGTTGATGTCAAATCAGACATCGATGCAAAAACCGTTGCCATTTTCCAAAACGTCAACCCGGAAGCCGCTGTTATCGTTTACGACCTGAATGAGTACAGCGTCATCGACTTCTCTATCAAAATCAAAATGAAAGCATCCGGTACGATCACTGCGGTCGTAGAAGGTAAAGACGGCAAGCTTTACAGCGGTTCTAAAACACTCGACGTTGCCCTGGGCGGCTGTGAAGGCTGATTGCCCTCACCTAATAGAAAAATAGAAAGGTTTTAATATGAAAGTAAAAGCAAAAGTCAAAAACGGTGTAGTCTCTGTAAAAGCGATGGCGAAACACGATATGTGGACATATGACATCGCCGAAAAGAAAACCGGCGACCGCAACAATGCGAACTTCATCACACATATTGATGCGAAAATCGCGGACAAAGTTGTCTTCGACGCCTCAACAAGCCAGTTTCTTTCCAAGAACCCGATCTTCAAATTCAAGGTCAAGGGCGATTTCAAAAAAGGCGATCCTATCGTTATGACATGGGTTGATCTCAAAGGCAACACCAAGTCTAAAAAGACAAAGCTGAAGTAACACTTCGACAGGGAGTGCGTCTTCACTCCCTTCTATCTTCCAACATCAAGGCTCTCTTCATGTTTCAAAAATTGACTCTTTTTTTATTTGTGTTAGGCATGCTTACCATAGCGGCAGCAAAAGAGATCAATCTAAATAAACTGGCACGCGATGCCGGAAAACAGAACAGGCACCTTCTGGTCTGGCTTCATAAAACCGATTGCAGTTACTGTGAAGCGATGCGAGAATTTACCCTTGAAGAGCCAACCATAGCTGAGCGAATCGAAAAAGATTTCGCTGTTATCCCTATCAATATATATGACCATGACAAAATAAGCTTCAAAGATT
>JANTHE010000086.1 GCA_024762585.1 Sulfuricurvum sp.
TGATTTTTAATGTCAAATTTCTATTACAGCAATATCACCTGCACGCTCAATTTACGAAGTGAAGTCATTACGATGTATGAAACCTGAAAAGACAGTGAAATGTGACCTACCGAAGGTATAATGCTTTCATCAATCCAAAAACCAACAAAACCGGGAGAATCTAAATGAAAAAAACCCTCCTTGCAGCGCTGCTGCTCGGTGCAAGCCTCTTTGGCTCGGAAGCGATCGTCAAACAAAAGTGTACGGCATGCCATATGATCGACATGCCGTTTACACAAGCGGAGATGATGAAACTGACCCCGCAGGAGCGGATGGCGAAGAAGCAGGCGGTGATGAAAAGCATGAAAGCGCCGCCGCTCTCAAAAGTGAGTGCAAAACTAAAATACGAGTTCGGCAACGACAAGGCGAAATTCACCGCTTTCGTCAAGGATTACCTGCGCAACCCCTCCGCCGAAAAGTCGAAGTGCATGCCGATGGCGCTCAAGCGCTTCGGCGTGATGCCGCCCATTGGCAAAGGCCTCAGCGATGCGGAGCTTGACAGCGTTGCATCGTGGCTGTATACGCATTTCGACACGCAATGGAATCCGGGTGAGCAGCAGCGCTGTCAGGGACAAAAAGGGCCAATGAAATGCGGTGCCGGCAAATGCGGAAAATCGACTGCGAAACCCGCCATGAAGTGCGGAGCGGGCAAATGCGGGTAACGGTATGCCAAAGCTGCTTTATGTACATCCGCCAAGGCTCAAAGCGGTGTGTGCACAGGCCGACCCCGAAATCGCCGGGACTCCCGAGGCGCTGTATGCCGCTATGAAGTACCTCAAAACGCTGCGAAACAGAGACGACCTGGAAAGCGTTCAAATAAACGATACCGTACGTTTTCACGCCGAACTCGAACTCGAAGCGTTCCATACCAGCCGCGTCAAAGTGTGGGAACAGACGTATGACGACCAGGGCGATGCCGTTGCGCGAGACGACCTGTCACTGTACACAGAGCTCTTTGACAAAACGTGCAGCATCAGGTTTTCGTCACAGTACTTCGATTCCGATCAAGCATTTGAGCGTCTGCACAATGCACTGAGCAAACCCGTCGAAGTTACCGCCATTGCAGAACATGGCGGCACAGGTGAAACAGTACTGTTCAGGCTGGTAGCGCTTACTGCCTCATAATAAACACTCGCCGCGGCGATTGAGCTGTATGGCATCCGGAGTACCTGAGGCGTCTCTATAGCACTGCACGACACACGTTATCGGTGCATCGAAACAGTGGCGAAACGTCTGTGTCTGTCTCTCATCTTGCATCGGCGTCAGCAGGGTATAGGGCGGTTCAAACCCTCCCGCTTCAGCATCGCTGTCAATGCCCGGATCGACACCAAACCAGCCGAACCCTTTTAAAAACATCATCGCGAATCCGGTAAGAGCATAGGCCGTTTCCCCCTGCGACTCCAACATCATGCGCCGGTATCCCAGACCGGCCGGGATGTAATTGGCACGCAGCAGCGCGCAAAGCAGATGACACCGGCCAAAACTGCTGCCGCTTCCGCCTGCCAGAACCGCATCTGCGCGCAGCTCTCCGACACCGTCTTGCGTCGCCGGGCCGATTTCATCTCGGACCAGTTCGAATGCCGCGCGCGCATAGGCGTTACGGTCACGTGTTTTCATCTTGAGCATCTGCATCTGCTCCTCAATGGTCGGCGCATGGAAGTCAATAAACTCCGAAGCGACCAGATACGCCACTTTGGGCGCCACGAATTCCCACATATACGGATAGCGCATGCGCTTACAGATAGTGTTCGCGAAAATGGGTGATGGCGGCATCCCAGGCGTTGATGGCTTTCGGCGGCGCCTTCAGACCCATGACCTGCTTCATAGCCCGCAGCAGCGCTTCAAACATCAACCCGAATGCTTCCGGGCTCACCGAGGGGTGCATGGCTTTGAATTTTTCCGCAAACAGTTGCAGTTTGTCGGGACGGTCTATCAGGCTTGAAAGCGCCAGCACGGCGCTGCCGAACTCGCGAGGATACTCACGGCTGACATCTTTGAACAGCACTTTGAGCTCGGGATGGGCATCGAGCAAAAGCGTAAAGGTACGCTCGGTGATTTCATGAATGTTATCGGCAACTTTTGGCGCGCTTTTTTGCAGGTTTTTGAAATGCTCTTCAGAGATCATAATACTCCTTTTTCAAAGTGCAAGCAAATCTTGTTCCACGTTTTGGCACAGTTGAACCTCTCTTTCGGTTCTTCTGCCATGTATCATATATTACCGCACCAAAAACTGATGGATACCTCTAAATCATTTCATCTCCTTTGTTTGCATATTACTCCACCAACTAAACAGACAAAATTTTGAGAGTACGAGACGGGGTGAGATGTGGCTGAAAAAATCTGCAGGACTGGCCGTAGTCAATTCAAAGAGTTTTTCGGTCGCAGGTCGCCCCGTATCGTGCTCCCCGAAGGGTGCAGTGCGCTCATTCATACTCTGCGTTGGATTTCCTTGCATTCGCTACGGCGAGTCTTGCGAAAATCCGTCTTGATTATGAACGAAATCACTGCATCAAAAATTTGCCTGTTTAGTTGGTGGAGTAATAAGTTTAGCCGCTGTTTGTGCAAGGAGCGTGCACACTCTTTGCACAAGCCGTCACTATAATTTTTACAAATAGAAAGGATTTCCCATGCAGACGCAACACGAAATGCACGCAGGGCATGAACATCATAACCACGGCCACGGCAACCATTCCGGCATGGGGCATATGCACCATATGGAGGATATGAAACGGCGCTTTATCGTCTCTTCCATCCTGACCGTTCCGGTCCTGCTCTTCTCGCCGATGATTCAGCAGTGGTTCGGCTTCACCATCGTGTTTCCCTATCGCGATGCGCTGACGGTACTGCTCTCGACACTGATCTACTTTTACGGCGGCAAGCCCTTTCTTGGTATGACCGTCGATGAGCTCCGCTCGAAAAAACCGGGAATGATGACGCTGATCGCGATGGCGATCAGCGTCGCCTACTTCTACTCGGTGCTCAGCCTCTTCCTGCCGGGCGGCAAAGCCTTTTTCTGGGAGCTGGCCACCCTGATCGACATCATGCTCATCGGGCACTACATCGAGGCAAAAAGCGTCCTGGGCGCGGCGAACGCGCTCGAGGACCTTGTGAAAATGATGCCCAAAAAAGCGATGCGTTTCGATGCGAAGGGCGAACTCGAGGAGGTCGATGTGTCGCAGCTGCAGCCGGGCGACACCATTTTGGTGCATCCGGGTGAAAACGTCCCGGCCGACGGCGAGGTCGTCGCCGGCGAGAGCATGACCGACGAAGCCCTGCTGACCGGCGAATCGAAACCCGTCTACAAAAAACCCGGCAGCGACGTCTTCATGGGCAGCATCAACCTCGACGGCGCCCTGCGGGTGCGCATCACCAAACGCGGGGACGAGAGCTACCTTTCGCAGGTCATTTCGCTGGTCGAGGCGGCACAGAAAAGCCGCTCGAAAACGCAGGATCTCGCCAACCGCGCCGCCGGCTGGCTCTTTTACGCCGCCGTTGCCGTCGGCGCCGTCACCTTCGCCGTCTGGAGCGCGATCGCCTCGCCGATCGACGCCGTATTGCGTACGGTCACCGTGCTGATCATCGCCTTCCCCATGCGCTTGGCCTCGCCGTACCGCTGGTCGTCGCCATCTCCACCTCGCTCGGGGCGAAAAAAGGGATACTGATCCGCAACCGCCAGGCGTTCGAGACGCTCAAGGATATCGACGCCGTCTGTTTCGACAAGACCGGCACCATCACCGAAGGTCGGCTCTCCGTCAGCGACGTCGCCGCGACGATCGATGCAAAAGAGATGCTTAGTCTGGCGCGCTCCATCGAACGGAATTCCGAACATATCATCGCCCAGGCCATCGTCCGCTACGCTGAAGCACAGGGTGCCGAAACATTCGAAACGACAGATTTCACCGCCTACCCCGGTATTGGGGCGAGCGCGACGGTCGTTGGCAAGAAAGTCATGGTCGGCGGACCGCAGCTGCTGCAAAGAGAGCAACTGAGTCTGCCGCCGAGCTTCGTTCAGTATGAACAGAGCAGTGCGACGAAAGTCTGGGTCGTGCTCGAACGCGAGGTCGTCGGCGTCTTTTTGCTCGACGACACCATCCGCGAGACCTCGAAAGAGGCGATCCACGCACTCAGGGAGCTTGGCATCGAAACGTGGATGCTCACCGGCGACAACGAGGCCGTGGCCGCCGCGGTCGCCGAACAGAGCGGTATCGACCATTTCAGGGCGGGACTGATGCCCGATGAAAAGCTTGACGCCATCAAAGCGATCCGCCGCGACGGCGAGATCGTCGCCATGGTCGGCGACGGCGTCAACGACGCTCCCGCCCTGCTCACCGCCGACATCGGCATCGCCATCGGCGCCGGTACGGACATCGCGATCGAGAGCGCGGACATCGTGCTGACGCAAAACGACCTGCAAAGCGTCGTGCACGCCGTGACGCTTTCACGCCGCACCTACCGCAAAATGGAACAGAACCTCTGGTGGGCGGGCGGCTACAACATCGTCGCCATCCCCCTGGCCGCAGGCGTACTGGCCCGGTGGGGCATCCTCGTCGATCCCGCAATCGGTGCGGTACTGATGTCGGCGAGCACCGTCATCGTCGCGCTCAACGCCCAACTGCTGAAAAAGAGCGCTGTGTGAGAACCTTTGCACATACTGTGCACACAACCTCGATAAAGTTGGGTATTCCATTTTAAAGGACAGTTATGAAAACATTGAAAACTACGGCGGCGGTACTACTTGCGACCGTTCTTTCGACAGGGGCCTATGCCGGAGGCATGATGGGCCAGGGCAAAATGCAGGGCGACTTCGCCACGCAAAAAGCGATGATGCAGAAGCATCTCGGTGAGATGACCTCCTGTGTTGATGCGGCGACGACCACCGAAGCGCTGCAGCAGTGCCGTCAGAAGATGATGGAAAAAAGCGGGATGATGCAGAAGCAGGAGATGATGCAGAAGAAACAGCAGATAATGCCAAAAGGCAATTCAATGAAGTGCGGTGCCGGAAAATGCGGGGGAAACTGACTCTGACGCACTCATCGCTGATGACCGCAGCAACGAAGGAATAATATGCACGGATTCGAAATGGGAGGCATGTGGTTTTGGTGGCTGTTTCCGGTCATCGTCGTCATACTTGTCTATATGGCAATGGCCAAAAAGGACGACCATTCCGACAATGCCAGAAAAATGCTCGACAAGCGTCTGGCGAATGGCGAAATCGATGAAGAAACGTACGACAGGCTGCGCAGCAAACTGGACTCCTGATATAATAGCTGCATGAGAATCCTGCTGCTCGAAGACGACCCGGTCCTGGGCGATATCGTCACCGATTTCCTCGCCGCGCGTTACGAGGTCGATCATGCGTTCGACGCCGAAGCGGCGCTTTCACGAATCGACGGCAGTCGTTACGACCTCTATCTCTTCGATATCAACGTGCCGGGCAGGAGCGGAATCGAACTGCTAAGAGCGTTGCGCGGCGAGTTTGACACGACCCCGGCCATCTTCATCACCGCCTACGAAGACACGGCGCATCTCACCGCCGGGTTCGACGCCGGAGCGCACGACTACATCAAAAAGCCCTTCGCGCTCGAGGAGCTCGCCGCGCGCATCGAGAACAGCAAACGGCTTTTCAAGATCGATCCGGAGAGCACCATTGTTATCGGCGAGAAATGCGTCTATGATCTGCAACGCCACAGTGTGATACGCGAAGGAAAAATGGTGACGCTCGCCCCCAAGGAGGCGGCGATGCTGGAGTATTTTCTCGCCCATCCCGGCAGGACACTCAGCAGCGAGGAGCTCATGACCAACCTCTGGGATTTCGACCACCTCCCCAGCGACGCGACGCTGCGCTCACATATCCGGCGGCTGCGCGAGGTCATCGGCAGCGAGCGGATCACGACCGTGCGCGGCGTAGGCTACCGCTATGAATGAGCTGGAAAAGCGCTCCTTCTACTCCTTTTTGGGGCTCTACCTCGTCTCCTCGTTCCTGTTTATCCTCCTCGCGGCGTTTTGGTACTACACCTCGCAAAAGTTCTCTATCGAGACCAACGAACACTACCGGCTTGAACATATCGCCGACCGTATCGGTACGGCAGTCATTATGGCGCATATGCACGGCACGCCACTGCAGCTGCCGCACATTCCCACCGATACCGCCGTCGCCCTGATCGGGATGGACGGCAACCTGCACTCGGGCAGCATGCCCGTTAAAGTGATTCCCTCCGATCCTCTCTATAGTGAAGAATCGGGCTACATGGTCTTGGTCTCGGACGCGCCCAAAGAGCATCTGGGTATCCGCTACGTCGTCGTCGAATCGGACGCGCTATTCGGGATGCTCGCCCAGTTGCGGCAAGTGGTATTTTTTATGTCGCTGGCCATTTTGGTGCTGGTCTTCGCCGTCGCCTGGACCCTCTCGAAGCTTTTCATGCGTCCGATTCATCAGCGTTTCGTGCAGACGGAGCGTTTCGTCAACGATATCACCCACGAGCTCAACACCCCCATCACCGCCCTGTCGCTGACCTCGGAGCAGGCGATGAAACAGGGCGGCTGCTCCCCGAAGATGCTGCGCAACCTCTCGGCGAGCACCCGGCAGCTCTACGACATCTACCGTGCGCTGACCTACCTGAACTTCCACCGAAAAAGCGAGCCTCCGGCACCCATCGATCTGGCCGCCGCGCTGCAAAAAATCGCCGATTACTACCGCCCCCTGTGCGAAACGAAACGGATCGACCTCGTCGTGAAGGCCGAAGCCTTCCTTTTCGCCATCACGGATGCCGAAGCCCAGCTGCTTTTTGGCAACCTCATCGGCAATGCTATCAAATACTCACCGCCGCATTCGCGCGTCTCTGTCATGCTCAAAGAGGGGTGTCTTGAGGTCAAAGACAAAGGAATCGGTATCGCGCCCGAACAGCAAGAACGCATCTTCGACGCCTTCACGCGCGCAACGGAACAAGGCGGCGGCTTCGGCGTGGGACTCTCCGTGGTCAAACGGATCTGCGACAATTACGGTATCACCGTAACGCTTGAATCCGCCGAAGGCAAAGGAACGCTGTTCCGGCTCAGTTTTTCTTCACCCTCCGTTTAGAATCTCCAGCATCTCTACGGCTTCATCCAACCCCTTGGCGGCCGCTTTTTCGAACCACACTTTCGCCTTCTTTACATCCGGCTTATTTGCCGCATCCCCTTTGTAATAGAGCCAGCCCAGCATCAGCATGGCATCGGCATCGCCGAGTTTGGCGGCGCGGGTGTACCACGCCACCGCCGAACGGGTATCTTTCGTTCCCGTTTTACCGTCTTTGTAC
>JANTHE010000087.1 GCA_024762585.1 Sulfuricurvum sp.
AGCAGCTTCTGCGAAACTACCTGTCAACAAAGCACTGATCAGCGCCGCATAAACGACTCTTCTCATTCTGATCCTTTTTAAGTAACAGACTTGTTACATTAATATACATTATTAATTATAATAAATACCTTAACAGTTAATTCATTTATCCTATGATTCATATGCTAATTTTTCAGCACGTATCAGTAATTCACGTGCACCGCGTCCAATGAGTGTTTCTGCCATTGCTTTACCCAGGCCACTACACTCTTTCAGGGAAAGCTCAACTGTTTCGCTCAACACTTCCGTACCATCTGGCAGGCCAAGAAGCGCCTGGGTCAATATGGTTCCGCTGCTTTGTACCGTTGCCTTAACCCCGATGGGCACCTGACAGCCACCTTCGAGCGTATCAACGAACTCCCGCTCGATTGTCGTCTCAATACGCGTGTTTTCGTCTTCAAGTCGACGCGCGATCGCCAATACTTCAGGATCGTCGATCGCCTCGATGCCCAATGCACCCTGGCCCATCGCCGGAATCATATTTTCCAGCGCGATAGGATAGACGTGTTCGACACTGTCGAGCAATCCCAGACGATTGATGCCCGCAGACGCCAGGATAATCGCATCGTATTCACCCTCTTTGAGTTTACGAATACGTGTATCTACATTGCCACGAAGATCCTTAATGCTCAAATCCGGCCGCAACGACAATATCTGCATACGGCGCCGAAGCGAAGAAGTGCCGACGACCGCACCTTCGGGAAGCATATCGATGCTGGCATATTTTTCACTCAGCATGGCATCACGGGCATCTTCACGCTCCGTGATGGCCGCGAGTAAAAGCCCTTCGGGCATCTTGGTCGGGACATCTTTTAGCGAGTGCACCGCAAGATGGGCATCGCCACGCAGCATCGTCTCTTCAATCTCTTTTAAAAAAAGCCCTTTTCCACCTATTTTGGCGAGCGGAACATCCAGAATTTTGTCACCGCTGGTCACAATGATTTTCAGCTCTACCTCCAGACCGGGATTCTGCTCTTCGAGCACGGACTTGATATGTTCAGACTGCCACAGGGCCAGTTTGCTGCCGCGGGTGGCGATAACGAGTTTTTTCATTTGACTTTGACTTCTTTATAACGGTTTTTACTGCTGTCTTTCTCGCCATCAAAATAGACCGTCGGCGTTCCGCCGACCATCAGCGCCTCTATGACGGACTGGTCGTGCTGCATATGCGCCTCGACCATCGGGGAGTGCAGGTCGCTGATTTTAATGTTCGTATTGACACTTTTGTTAAAAGCATCGAGAATCTTCTTTTCATCGGTTTCACGTGTAACGGAGGTCGGGACTTTGTACAGTGCAAGCAATATATCTTTTCGCCCCTGCAGTTCCGCCGCCGTTGCCGCACGCACCAGCGTCGGTGCCGCCGGGTGCAGCCGCTCCAGCGGGAAATGGTAGTAATACACGGCAAACGTCTCCGGGTACTGTTTCATATACTCCAGCGCACCGGGAACATAACTGCGGCAGAAGGGGCAGAGCGGATCGGAGAAGATCGCCACTTTGTGCTTGGCATTTTCTTTGCCATACACCAGATTCGCCTTGGCATAGTACTCTGGTTTGAATTTCGGCGCAACCGAATCACGCATGTTTTTGCCCGTCTTGATATCGGTCAGATCGCCGGTAATCACTTTATCATTGGCAAAATAGATCGTACGTTGTTTGATTTCACGTTCTTCCTTGCCCTGCTTCACCTTGGCATCGAGTGAGACGATAAAACTGTCCCACCCTTTCATCCCGTCAACCGGTGCACGTTCGACCACTTTGACCTTCAGCGACGTGATCGCGGGATTTTTGGAGAGGTTTTTTTTCAAAAACGATTCGACTTCGGTGTTGGTCGCTGCAAACAGGCTAACGCTTATCAGCATCGTCGCCGACAATTTCGACATCAATGACATTTTCATCCTTTTGAGTGTAGTGATTTGGAGTTTTCGCATTTGATTTTGCCACAAAACGGTTAATCAACATCTTCGTCAGCACACTGAACTGCAGCAAGATCCCGATGATATCGGTCAAGAAACCTGGAACGATCAGCAAGATCGCTCCCAATACGGCAAACAGGTTCAGCTGCTGAAACTCCATGGGGTCGATACGCGCCTGGTTGAGCGCATGGATATTTTCGGCAAGCGTGCCGCGAAAATTGGCCAGCAGCACAAAGCCCGCCAGCGCACTGGCGATCAGTTCGACAAAGGTCCACACCCCGCCGATGGCTGAAGCGATGTTCACCGAAACGACCACCTCCAAAAACAGGTAGACAAGAAAGTAAATCATCCGAGCCACTCCATAATATGCTTTTCGACTTCCTCTGCCGCCACATCACGTTTTTCACCCGCAGTACGGTCAAAGAGTTGTACGTTTCCGTTGGCCAGCTCCTTGCCGATGATGACGGTCAGCGGATAACCAACAAGCTCGGCGTCTTTCATCTTGAAGCCGAAGCGCTCCTTGCGGTCATCAAAGATCGTCTCGACCCCCGATGCGCGCAGCGAAGCATACAGCGCTTCTCCCAAAGCCATCTGCGCCTCGTCTTTGATATTGGAGACCATGATGTTGACGAGGTACGGTGCCGTTGCACGGGTCCAGACACACCCTTTGTCGTCGTGGTGCTGTTCGATCACGGCGGCGATGAGACGGCTGACGCCCATCCCGTAGGTGCCCATGACGAACGGTTCCGCCTTGCCGTTCTCATTTAGGAACTCCGCCCCCAGCGGTTCGGAGTAAACGGTGCCGAGTTTAAAGATATGACCGACCTCGATCCCTTTCGTATACCCCAGTGTACCGTTGCAGACCGGGCAGCCGTCCCCCTCTTTCGCTTCGTACAGCTCCGCATACTGCGCCTCTTCAGGCAGTACGGAAAGATCGACACCGACATAGTGCGCATCGGGCTCGTTGGCACCGCATATCATATGACCTGCCCCTTTGACATCGTTGTCGAAAACGGTGCGTACTGAAGCAAGGTCCAGCGGTCCGATAAAGCCCGGCACCAGCCCGATGGCCGTAAGTTCAGCTTCATCCACATCTACCAGTTCCATCGCGCCGCAGGCGTTCGTCGCCTTGACTTCCTGAAGATCGTCGCTGCCGCGCAGGAAAAAGACAACGATTTCGTCGCCATCCTCATACAGGGCGCGCTTGGCGACCGCTTTGAGCGTATAGTAGGGATCGACGTGGAAAAAAGCGCTCAAATCAGCGATACTCTTGATCCCCGGGGTTTCAAAGCGATTGAAATCCGCCTCCGGCGCTTCGGGAATCTCCCGGCGTGCAGAACGGCGGGCCGCCTCGATGTTCGCGCCGTACTCGCAGCGGTCGCAGACCGCCAAGGTATCTTCACCGCTCTCCGCCAGCACCATCAGCTCTTTGGAGCCGGAGCCCCCGATGGCCCCGCTGTCCGCCTCGACAATGCGGAAATCAAGGCCAAGGCGCTCTAAAATCCGCTTATACGCCGCTTCCATCGCATCGAATTCCCGATCCAGATCCTCAGTGGACGCATGAAAGCTGTAGCCGTCTTTCATCACGAACTCTCGCGCACGCATCAGGCCGAAACGCGGGCGGGCTTCGTCACGGAATTTCGTCTTGATCTGGTAGAGGTTGAGCGGCAGCTGCTTGTAGCTCGATACCCGGTTTCGCACCAGGTTCACCATCATCTCCTCATGCGTCGGTCCCAGCACAAAGAGGTTCTCCTTACGGTCTTTGAAGCGCAGCAGCTCCTTGCCGAACTTGTGGATGCGTCCGCTCTCCTCCCACAGTTCCGCCGGGGTGACGAAACTGAGTTCCACCTCCTGAGCACCCGCATGCTCCATCTCTTCATTAATCACCCGTTCTATCTTCTTTAGTACCCGCTTGCCCAGCGGCAGCAGGTTGTACAGTCCGCTGGCGACCTGGGCGATGAAACCGGCCCGGGCCAGATAGATATGGCTTGACAGCACCGCGTCTTTGGGTGCCTCTTTTTCCGTCGGGATAAATGCCCTGGACATTCGCATAGTCGTTTACTCCTCGCTCATATTTAAAATAAATGCCATCGATTCTATGATGGCATCGATATCGCCGACATCCGCGGCGCGGCGCAACTGCATCACCTGCGGATGCAAATAGCGTTTGATCGCCTGCAGCGCCATCTTCTGCGCCTGCGCCTCATACGTTTTGGGCAAAAAGCCCTTTTCAATCGCCCGGGCACTCTCCTGCCGCGCTGAATCCTCAGCACGCCGATAGAGCGTTTTAATCAACGGTTCGATATTGAGCGATTTCAGCCAGGCATAGAACTCGGCGGTGTAGCGTCCGACGATCGCAAACGAGGCTTTCGCCTCCTCTTCGCGCAGCATGATGTTCTCATCGACCGTGTTTTTAAGATCGTCGATGCGGTACACCTTGACCATCGCATGGTCGACCTCGTCGATGTCCCGCGGTACCGCCATATCGAACCAGTGACACGGTTCATCACGGCGAAAAGGCATGGAGCCATCGATAATCGGCGTTTCCGAACCGGTCGCAGAAAATATCATATCGTACTTGCCCAGCACATCGGCAAGACGATTGAACGGAACCAGTGAACCACCAACCTCTTCGGCCAGCGGTTCAATCTTGGCCATGGTCCGGTTCATCAGACTCACCTCCGCACCATGGTTATAGAGCGTGCGCGCCGCGATGACCGACATCTCTCCCGATCCGATCACCAGGGCACTTTTGCCTTCGAGCGAGCCGAATGCACGGCGTGCAGCCGCCACGGCAACACTGGCCACGGAGACCGGCTTGGAACTGATTTCGGTCCGGTTACGTACCTCTGCAGCACACTTGAAAGCGTAGTTGACCGCGCGCGTCAGTTTGTCGGCGCAAAACCCACGCTCCAGGGCAAAACGGTACGCATCTTTAAGCTGTCCCGCAATCTGCGTTTCGCCGACGATGAGCGAATCAAGCGAACTGGCGACGCTGAAGAGGTGGTGAATCCCTCCCTGGTCCTCGAACTGTTCCGCTCTGCCTTCGAGTTCATCCAGTGCGATTCCCGAATGCTCGTTGAGCAGCAGGTAGAGGTGTTTTGACGCCTCAGTGGGATTGTTACAGCTGGTAATCACTTCGATCCGGTTACAGGTCGAAAGCACGATCGCCTCGTTCACAAAAGGGGAATCAACACTTCGCTGTAAAAAAGAGAGTTTGCTCTCATCGTCATTGAACGCCAGCTTGTCACGAATAGGCAGGGTCGTATTCCTGTGCGTGAAACTGAGGATGAGATAGTGCATTAAAACGTTCTTTGCATCATGGAATCGAGCACGGCTGCCAGCGCGGTGTCCCCCTCAATGGCAGCTCTGGCCTCGTCGCTGAGCCGTTGCGCCATGGCGTAGGCCGCCTTCACGCTCCCGTGCGTTTCCATGCCGCTGCGCATCCAGCGAACCTGCTCGGCATTGGCATGCACTCCGTGCAACGCCGTCAGCACGGCCCTGTCTTCTTTGTCAAGCGCGCGATAAAGGTAAATATAGGGCAGCGTGCATTTGCCCTCTACAAAATCGTTCATGGCCGGTTTCCCCAGCGTCGCCTCATCCGAAACAATATCGAGAATGTCATCAATAATCTGAAACGCAATACCGAGGTTCTTGCCGTACAGGGCATGGGCATGGGCATCTTTGCCGCACAATATCGCGGCACTTTTCGCGGCGGCTTCGATGAGGACACCGGTTTTAAGGTAAAGCATCTCCAGATAGCGAGCTTCATCCTCATTGAACGCTTCGGACATCTTCACATCCATCATCTCGCCGACAGAGAGGGAAGTAACGGCATCGGCAACGGTTTTGGCAATCGCCGAATCGAACTGCGTCAGCTCGCTGAAGGCTTTGGAGTAGAGAATGTCGCCCAGCATGACGGCCTGCTTGCTGCCTTCGGTCGCATTGACCGAGGGCACGCCGCGGCGCAGCAGCGCCTCGTCGATGACATCGTCATGCAGCAGACTGGCCGCATGAATCAGCTCGATCACCGCCGCCAGCGTTACCGCCGCTTCGCTCTCGCCCGCGATCATCATGATCAAGCGGGCCCGAAGCCGTTTGCCGCCTGAAAGTGTGCCGAACAGCTCGGCCGCCTGCGGGTACCCCACCGCTTCGACCATCGCCTGCATTCGCTGCGCTACCGCATCAATCATCGATGCCTCTCTCCTTTGACCTCTATCGTCATACTGCCTAAATAATCCGTGATTATACCCCTTTTGGGCTTAAGTACGTCGTACACTTATACGTTCACCAATAGGGCACCTCCGGAAACTACCTGTGGTCTCAGCGTTACAGAGAACGTCACAATCAAGGCAGTGTTTTGCAGACCTAGCCTTAGCTAAGTCAAAAAATACTAACGCAGAGTGTGGCTTTCTCTGTAACGCCCTTCGGGAGGGCTTTTGAGATCCGCAGGTAGTTTCCGGAGGTGCCCTAAAAGTGATAACGGCAGGAGATAATGAGAATGTATTCGTCGTCAACGGCATAGACCAGTCGGCTGGTGTCGTCGATTCTTCTTGAATAGAAACCGGATAGATCATCCACCGGGCCCCTATTCCGTGGCTAAAATTCGCCTTAATGCCTAATTAAACGAAATTATCACAAAGCAA
This sequence comes from Sulfuricurvum sp., assembly GCA_024762585.1. Lineage (GTDB taxonomy): Bacteria > Campylobacterota > Campylobacteria > Campylobacterales > Sulfurimonadaceae > Thiomicrolovo. The sequence continues at coordinate 6,599 of JANTHE010000087.1, forward strand.
TTGGACAACTTGTGCATATTCATCCTCTGTTAGTTGTGCAATTTTTTCACCTATTCTCTGTTTTGAAAGTGTTCTGATCTGATTGATCAAAATATCGGAGTCGTATAGGAGATTGTCCCGTTTTGAAATGCTCTTGCGATAAGGCTGCATGTCTTCAACGAGGCTTGTAGAAAGTGGAAGCAAAATGACTGTATCCAAGAGATGGTTTGCATCATCATCTGAAACAATGACAGCCGGTCTGATTTTCCCTACCTCTTCACCTTTTTTAGGATTGAGATTGACGGTCACAATATCTCCCCTTTTATAGCCCATCATCTACACCCAACTCTGCCAACTCCAAATCTTGATGCTCTTGCAGTCGTTTGAGTTTTGCAAGTTTTTCCTCTCTGTCAATTCGTTCAATCACCGGAAGAATATAGCTCTCATATTTTGCAGAAATGAAATACCCAAGTGTTTTATGTTTACGCTTATCAACAATCTCACCAATATCCATCGCTTTAATAAGGGATGGCTTTGTTTGAATATCTGTTACACCATAACTCAACATTTCAGATCCTTTGTTTTTAATCCATATGTATTATAACTAATATATTATACAACAAATTTTAAAATATGGTTTATAAAAGATAAATTTAAGATTTAACACCCGGCC
>JANTHE010000088.1 GCA_024762585.1 Sulfuricurvum sp.
GCCAGATTCTTCATGTTTTATATGCCTTATTGTGGACTGCTACTGCATTTTAGATACGAGCAGTTGTTCCAATTTAGCTGCAGGTAATGCACTTTCGCAAAGGAAACCTTGATAATAGTCGCACCCAAGCTGTTCCAAAATGGAGAGTTCATTGTTAGACTCGACACCTTCTGCGACAACTGAAATACCCATGTTTTTTGCTATGTCTATAATGGTGCGAACAATCATCAATGTATTCTGATTCTCTTTTAGATCCACCACGAAGGAGCGATCAATTTTGATGACACTGACCGGCAGATTTTTCAAGTAGGACAGTGATGAGTACCCTGTTCCGAAATCATCCAAAGCGACTCTGATACCAAAAGATTCCAGTGCTTTTATTTTTTCAATCGTTGAAAAGGAGTTTTTCATCATGACAGATTCCGTCATCTCCAATTCAATCATGGAAGGCGGAATGTTATGCACCATGATGACCGCTTTCATATAGTCTACGAAATCTGGTTGCTCAATCTGCTGAATACTTACATTGATGGCGACGCTTTGCAGTTTTTGAAGTCTTTTATCGGATTTCCATTTTTTTATTTGCCGTACGCTTTGTTCTATGACCCATTCGCCGATTTTTACTATGAAACCAGATTCTTCGGCAAAAGGGATGAAGGTGTCGGGATAAACCAATCCCTTCTCCGGATGATGCCATCGTATCAGTGCTTCAACTTTTTCAATACTGTTCGATTTAATCGCGACTTTTGGTTGGAAATAGAGTTCAAATTCATCTCTTTCCAGGGCTAGCCTCAGATTTTTATCCATGGAAATATAGGTTTGCTGAGTCGCTTCAAAATCTTTATGATACAACGTAGCGTGATTTCGCCCGGTGTGCTTGGCATGGTACATGGCGACATCGGCTTTTTTTATGATGTCCGCCGGTGAATCCTTTGACCCATCATTCTGGATGTAGACTCCAATACTGCCGCCAATTGAGAGTTCATGTTCTTCAATGATATGAGGGTGTCCAATTGTTTCGATAATATTGCTGGCAACGTCCATGGAAATACGAATTTTTTCCGTTTCATCAGCTGGAAGCATATTGAGCAACACGATAAATTCATCACCTCCGATACGCGCTACTGTGTCTTCGGTACGTACACATGAAAGAAGTTGCTGGCTCACTTGAAAAAGCAGTTGATCACCAATGTAATGTCCTAAGTTGTCATTGATATGCTTGAAATGATCCAAATCCAAAAAGAGAATCGAGAAACTGTGTTTGTGTCTGCTGCTTTGTTCAATAGCAATCGTTAATCGATCAGAGAATAGGGTGCGATTGGGAAGTTTTGTAAGTGGATCATAAAATGCGTTCTCCTGGATCGTTTCCTGGGCGTGTAGTTCTGAAGTCTGGTCTTTAAAAAAACATATCCCCATCTCCTCTTCTTCTAAAAAACCAGTAATCGGAACACAAAAAAGTTTGATAAAATGGGTACTGTCAGTAAAATAACTATAAAAAGTACCCTCATAATGGCCCTCTTCTCCGTTCAAAACGTTTTTCAATGCCGGTAAAATCCGAGTGTCTGTAATTTTGGAAAGATCATATCCATGTAATATTTCAGCAGACTCCAGTTCCAAAATTTCAGCCATTCTGTTATTGCATTTTGAAATTGTCAAATTTTTGTCAAACATGAAGACACCTATAGGTGCATTTTCGATAAAACGGTAAAGATGATGTAATGAATCATCCAGTTTTTTAGCGGTTAATCCCAGTGAATATTGCTGTACGATAGATTTTTCAAGTATTGACTCAAAGTATTTGGAAGTGAAAAGCATTAAAATGCCAAGTGCACTTACAATATAAGAAGTTGTAATATATATGGGTTCGTTTATCCAGGAGAGTCTAATCACGAGCGGAGTGAAAGAGAGCAGTACATAGGCAATTACCAGATGCCAGGAGGCAGCAATGATACCGAGTGCGGTAGCGGTGATGCCCAAGATGAACAGTACGGTCACCATCTGATACTGTATTTCATCTTGGGGAAACAGTAAAATTGCCGTACTTCCCCATAGCCCACCCATGATAAGGATATAAGTAAAGTACCGATGCAGCCAAAGCGTGCTGTTTTTCTGCAACTCATCATCGGAAGTATTACTATAGAGTACATAGTGATAGGCGCGAAAAAGTATTACAACAATCATAACGCTTAACCATACTGCCAGGGTACGATTGTCGACGTACTGCCACATGATCAGACCATACAGTAATGCACTCACAAAGTGCGTTGTCAGGACAATCGGTACGGCATTGTACAAATATTTCAGTTTTTCGAAATCAAATTGCTTATTCATATTATTTCACTGTAAACAGGATATTCTGAAAGATAACTATATAATAGCACAGTTTTTGTTGGAATAAAATTTTGGTACTTTCAAAGAGATAAATGAGCATCGTATTATCTTCTGAAAGTACAAGTACATATTACTTCTTGAACAGGTCATTGAACAGACGTTTAATCTGTTTTCCTGCTTCGCGTTCTATCAACTTTCCGGCATCGACGGTGACATTCGGATGATCGAGTTTTCCGCTTAGTCTGAAATCAACAGGATTGTTGTTTGCATTGAGGTGTACAGCAGCATCGATTATTTGCGCAGCACTGTCTATACGGGCATGCTTGCTCGTGATGGAAGTTCGATTCGAATGCAGTGCCAGATCTGTATCGAGCACGTTGTCATTGATATGTATGGTTGTATCGCCTTTGAAGCGTTCAGCGTACAGATCGATGTTCGAATAGTTGCGCAGCAGATCAAATGCACTGTTTTTCGTGAAACGACCATCCGACAGCGTGGCATTCATGACGCCCTTTTTAGATAATAGCATATAGTCAAGGTCTCCATTCAGTCGTGCATCGAACACTTCAGGATAGGTGAGCATGTAAAGAGCTTTTTGTGTTTGAATGTTGTTCAAATCGGCATGAAGCTTTCCCTCTTTGAGCGTCGAGCGGATTGTACCGCCGAGTATGGCACTGTCGGCACGCAGTGTCAGGTCATTGGCATAGATAAGGTCGCCTTTGACTTCTGCACTACCGCGTAGCGGATGCTTTGTGAGGAAATAGAGTGCACCAAGATCGGGCACGATCGCGGTATAATCGGCAGTGAACTCTTTCTTGCTGATGGTATAACGCGAAGGCGAAGCATGTAAGAGGAGCAGATCAGATGTGACACCAAGTTTGCTGTCCGCGTGGTCTCCGTCAATACTACTTTTCAGGTCGAGACTGAAATGGGTACCTTTGAACAGGGGCCAGTCAAACGCTTTGGCTACGACGGCTCTGTCAACGATTCCCTGCCGCATATTCAGCGCAACGGTACCTGTCCGCTTGTCAGAGATGAGCTGTGAAAGATCGGCGTCAAGAGAAACGTCTGCATCGGCATAAAGCGGCTGTCCGAGCGTATAGAGCAGTTTTTTCATGCTGAGATGGTTTACCTTAAGCAAGAGTGTATCCGGACGGAAATTTATAAGTGTCGAGGAGAGTCGGGTAGTACTGTCGGCTAGATCGCTAGCGGCGATGACCTGCATCTTTTTATTGTCGCCTTTAAGCGTACCTTTTAGCATGAGCGGTCCGCGAAACGGTGCATGCGTCAATGGTTTGAACAGGGCAAGTTCCCTGATTTTAAAATCATAGGTTATGTCTGCGCTGAGGGGTTCTGGAACAAGAGTACCGGCTGAATCTATTTGTGCGAGATCAGAGCGAAGTGTGAGCGTATAATTTGCCTGTTTGGCATCGAATCTTCCATCTGCATTGAAAGAAAAAACACTCTTGGGCAAAGTGACATTGTATTCACGTTTCATGATTGCCGTGTCGACGCTCCCATCGGCAACATTGAGATGAATCGTGCCCTCCGGTATCTGCTGATTGAGACTGATATTGGCATCAATGCCCAGGGCCCCTTCGGCAAAGGCGGGCTGTTTAGCGATAAACAGCAGGTCGGCGATGTTGGCGTTTCGCATGCTCAGGGTGACGGATACTGGATTATATTCAATGATATCCGAGCGATAGACTGTCATGCTACCGGCGAGGTCACTTTCACCTTTTATCTTTAAAGTTTTAAGCGGACCGGCTATAGTGCCAAGAGTACTGAAACTGCCCTGTAGCGGCTGTTTGGTAAGCGGCTGCAGGGCTGCTAGATCATTCAGGTCGGCGCGGTAGCGGGCCGAAAGAGATTGTGAGAAGATGGAGTATTCTCCTTTACATTCAATACGATTGTTTTTTGTCGGGACAATGACTGCTTCAAAATGGTCGTATGTCAGCCGAAAAAGTTCCAGTTTTACGGGAAGTTTTATTGCCTCTTGTAGTTTTTTTTCGACGATTGGAGTCACTATTGCATTTCCCGGCGCGGTAAAAATCAGAATATACAGCATGCCTATCAGCACGACAATGATCCCCAGGATCCAGAAGAGCCATTTCATATTATTTTTCCTCAATTATTATATTGCAATTATTATAGCCAAGTAGAGCGCAATTCATACAGAAAGAATAAACATGAGTCAAATAGACTAAACTATATTGAATTGAATTATGTAAATATATACTTGACAACAATACGCTCATATGGTAAAATACGTTCAGATTTCATGAGAAAGGAGTCGGACAACTGTAATGTCGCAAGAAGAAAACAAACAAAATAACGAAGAAACTATGGCTAACGAAGAGGAGATGATCGAAGAGATCGTCGAAGAAGAAGCGAAAGAGGTTGGTGATGATCTTGAAAGAGTTCAGACCGAACTTGATCAGCTTAAAGATAAGTATGCAAGGGTTCATGCAGATTTCGACAACATCAAAAAGCGTCTGGAACGTGAAAAGTACCAGGCGCTGGAGTATGCACAAGAGAAATTTGCCAAAGACCTGATCCCGGTGGTGGATTCGCTTGAGATGGCAGTCAAGGCTGCTGAAGCGGAAGAGGCGGATGCCAATGAACTGCTGGAAAAAGTCAAAGAGGGTGTTGAACTGACCATGAAACAGTTTTTGGATGCATTGGAAAAGCATGGCATCACGCCTGTCGGTGAAGATGAGCCGTTCGATCCGAACATTCATCATGCGGTTCAACAGGTAGACAGCCCCGATCATAAGACGGGCGAAATCGTCAGTACCTTCCAAAAAGGGTACAAATATAAAGAGAGAACGTTGCGTGACGCAATGGTTTCTATAGCAAATTAACTAACAAATAAAGGATAAATAATGAGCAAAGTAATTGGAATTGACCTGGGTACAACAAACTCTGCGGTAGCAGTCTATGAAGGCGGTGAAGCAAAAGTTATCCCCAACAAAGAGGGTAAAAATACGACGCCTTCTGTTGTTGCGTTTACGGATAAGGGCGAAGTGCTTGTCGGCGATCCGGCAAAACGTCAGGCCATCACGAACCCGGAGAAGACGATCTATTCTGTCAAACGTATCATGGGCCTGATGATGAACGAAGAGAAAGCCAAAGAGGCGCATGACAAGGTTACTTATAAGATCGTCGATAAAAACGGTATGGCGGCAGTCGATGTTGCCGGCACGATCTATACGCCGCAGGAGATCTCTGCGAAGATCCTGACCAAACTGAAAGAGGACGCGGAAGCCTATCTCGGTTCAGCGGTCACAGATGCGGTCATCACGGTTCCGGCTTACTTCAACGACGCGCAGCGTAAGGCGACGAAAGAGGCGGGAACGATTGCGGGTCTTAACGTACTGCGTATCATCAACGAACCGACAGCCTCTGCATTGGCGTACGGTCTGGACAAGAAAGGCGAAGAGAACGTCCTCGTCTACGATCTCGGCGGCGGTACGTTCGACGTCACGACACTGGAGATCGCGGACGGGACGTTCGAGGTCCTCTCTACCGACGGTAACGCCTTCTTGGGCGGTGACGACTTTGACAACCGCATTGTCGATTTCCTGGCCAATGAGTTCAAGTCTGAAAACGGCATCGACCTCAAAGCGGACAAGATGGCGCTTCAGCGTCTGAAAGATGCGGCGGAAGCGGCGAAGAAAGAGCTCTCGTCTGCGATGGAAACGGAGATTAATCTCCCGTTTATTACTGCCGATGCTACGGGACCGAAACACCTTGTCGTCAAACTGACGCGTGCAAAATTTGAAGGCATGATCGGTGATCTGATCGAAGAGACGATGACGCACATCGATACGGCGCTCAAAGACGCGGATCTTTCCAAAGGCGACATCAATGAAGTCATCATGGTCGGCGGTTCTACCCGAGTGCCGCTGGCGCAACAAAAGGTCTCGGACTATTTTGGCGGTAAAGAGCTGAACAAGTCGGTCAACCCTGATGAGGTGGTTGCGCTCGGTGCGGCGATCCAGGGCGGGGTTCTGCGCGGAGACGTCAAGGATGTCTTGCTGCTCGACGTGACTCCGCTTTCATTGGGCATCGAAACGCTTGGCGGCGTGGCGACGAAGGTCATTGAAAAAGGAACGACGATTCCGGTCAAAAAGTCTCAGGTTTTCTCAACGGCCGAAGACAACCAGCCGGCGGTCTCCATCCACGTCGTTCAGGGTGAGCGAGAATTCGCCAAGGACAACAAGTCGCTTGGTATGTTCGAACTGACAGACATCCCGGCAGCCCCGCGCGGCGTGCCGCAGATCGAAGTTACCTTCGACATCGATGCCAATGGTATCCTGACGGTATCTGCGGTAGATAAAGGTACCGGCAAACGTCAAGAGATCAAGATTACCGGTTCTTCAGGGCTCTCTGAAGAGGAGATCGAAAAGATGGTTCAGGATGCCGAAGCGCATAAAGCGGAAGATGAAAAACGCAAAGAGCTTGTCGACCTGCGCAATCAGGCGGATGCGCTGATTGCACAGACGGAAAAAGCGCTTGGTGAAGCCGGAGAGAATGTAGACGCCGGTGATAAAGCGGCGATCGAATCCGCGATCAACGATCTCAAAGAGACGCTCAAGGATGAAAATGCCACCAAAGAGCAGATCGAAGCAAAAGTCAAGACGTTGACCGAAGCCAGCCACAAACTGGCAGAACAGATGTACAAACAAGAACAGCAGGGCGGTGCCGCGGCTTCCGAAGGCGCGAAGAAAGCCGATGACGATGTTATCGACGCTGAGATTGAATAATCAGGAAGCCTAAGGCTTCCTGATTATTATACAGAGAGACCTGCAATTATTTCTTTCTTTTAAGGGGTTTGATTTTTCAATTCAAATCTTTTTTTTATCCATATAAAATAGACAGACCCTACT
>JANTHE010000089.1 GCA_024762585.1 Sulfuricurvum sp.
CCGTTTTGAGAGGACGAAATTTCGAAGCGCATCGGGGTCGCGCCCGTTGGATTTCAAAACAACGGTCTTGTCGTGTTGTACCTGCAAGTAGGCATGTTTCATCCGTGGGTTGACACGGTGTTCGACCGTGATTCCATCGCAATCAATCAGCATTGAGGGCCTCTTTAACTGCCGCATACGCTTCGATTTTTTTGCTAAGCGGCATAGCCGCATAGGCTGGCGATGGCGAGGGAAGCTTTCGGCACTGCACCGGCAGGGCGGAAAAATGTTTTCGGCATCCGTCATACGCCTTTGTGCCGGTGCAAAACAGAGTATTTATATGCGGATACCTCTTTAACAGGCCGGCGAGATCGTTGGGAACCATGTCGACAAGGTTCGAATCGCTGGAGTTGTTTCTGGCGCGAGTCAAAGAGGCATAAACATCCCAAAGGGCAATCCCCCTGTCCAATAAAAACGCTCTGCGCTGTGTGTTATCCTTGAGCTCAGCATCAAACAACGTTTCAAAAATAGGCCAGAACTGGTTGCGCGGATGAGCATAGTAGAAGCGCTGCTCAAATGAAGCGATGCTTGGGAAAGAGCCCAGTATCAAGACAGTAGAATCATCATTGACTATTGGCGCAAAGGGGTGATGCTGTCGCATGGAACTTCACAGTGTATTTTTTGTAAAACTTCTTCCTGGTCCGTTTTGAACGATTTGAGTAGCCGATTGACCTTTTCAACATCTTTTTGTTTGTTCTGAATCTGGTTGACTGCCTTGTAAACCAGTGAAAAGCGCCCTTTTTTGTACGAGAGCCAGAGTTCGATATTTTTACTGAGGTCAAACGTTTCTGTCAATCGGTCATAGGGCACCTGATAGATGTCTACGAGCGTTGAAAACAGCGCAAGAAGCTTTAGTTCATCTTCTCTTTTACCGGGGTCAGCACTGTGGATGTTTGAAACAATCGCTTTCATTAAATCGATCCGCTGCTCGAGAAAGCGGGAAAAATTGTTTTTAGGTTTATCATTTTCACTGCTGCCTTTGGCATACACAATAAGCATCAGCCATTTTTTCATCGCCTCTTTCCCCAAAGAGTGCACAAGCTGCCTCACGCTTGAAGTGGCATCGTATTTCTTTTTATCTGCAGAGATCAGGTACTGCAGCAGTTGAATGGAGAGCTCATTGTGTCTTTCGAATTCTTTGGAAAAATCGGCCATTGGCACCGCATCGAGCATTTTATAGATTCGGGTTACCCCCATGTGCTTTGGCTCCAGGCGGTAATGCTTGACGGGTTCGGGACGATGAATGTAGAATCCTTCAAAAAGCGTGAATCCCATCTCTTTGTAGGCTGAAAACTCATCGAGCGTTTCTATTTTATGCGCAATGGCGATATGGTCTTTAAGGAACGTAGCAATGTGCTCTTTGACATATTCCGGATCATTGGACTGAGCGTCAACTTTTAGGTATTTAATATAGGGCAACACATCTTTGAGCAGGATGGATGAAGCAGGTGAAACAATAAAATTATCCAGCGCAAACGTATAGCCGCTCTCGAACAGGTATTTTATTTTGGCAATAATATTTTGCGTGAACTGCATGGTGGAATTGAGTTCAAAAACACACTGCTCGGCCGGAAGCGCTTCAAGAATGTCCGTATTGAGGAAATCGGGGTCTATGTTGTAAAACGCCAGTTTGTTTTCGACCGTCCGCTCTCGGCCGATGAGATTGTATACACTCAAGATGACCTGCGCGGAAAGGGTTCTGCGTTTTAAGGAAAAATCGACGGCAATTCCGTTTTCGTCCCTGTGAAAAAGCTCGTAGCCGACAATGCTGTTTGTCTCATCAATAATAGACTGTCTGGCTAATTGGACAAATTCACCCATGCTTTGAGACCCGCTTTTTAAATATTCTTAGCAGCAATGAAAACAATAGACTGCTGATTTGGTACATGTTTTATTTATTTTACATTTATTTGCGTTAAATAACAATATGATTCGCGCGCAAATGAACCAGGGCAGCTCTAGAATCCTGTACGCATCGCAGTGAATTTTTAGAGTTGCCCACTATTTGGAGTGCTGCCTTTGTTTATCAGCTTTGGTGCGCATAGGGGATGGGGTCTTCGGTCTGCGCCAACCGAAAGCCTTGCAGGCGGAGCCGGCAGCTGTCACAGACTCCGCATGCCTCCGTACTGTTTTTGTAGCAACTCCAGGTCAACTCCAATGGGACAGAATATTGCAGCGCCTCTTTGACGATCTGCTCTTTTTTCATATGCACAAGCGGCATGGCGATCTTAATATTTGTCGCATCTTTCGTCCCCAAATTGACAGCTTTTTGCATGGCTTCGATGTAAGATTCACGGCAATCGGGATACCCGCTCGAGTCCTCTTCTACGACACCGATTCCGATGACCGAAGCCCCCTCCTTTTCCGCAATCGCCGATGCAATGCTTAGAAAGATTCCGTTGCGAAACGGCACATAGGTGACCGGCACACCCTCTTCGAGCCCACCTGTCGGCACCGCAATATTTTGATCTGTCAGTGCGGAAGCCCCTATCTGCGCAAAAAAGTCCAAATCGATTTCATAGTTTTGGAAAGTACCAAGTGCCTTGGTGATGCTTCTGAAGCATTCCAGCTCTTTTTGCTGTGTACGCTGTTGATAGTTGAAATGCACGGCAATGATACGATAACCCTGTGAAGCAAGCATATATGCGGCAAGTGTCGAATCCATCCCGCCGCTCATAATGCAAACCGCTTTTTTGGAAGTCATGTCCACTCTTTTTTCTGCAATTATAGCTTTTTGAGCTTTGTTCTGATGCGCTCGGCTACCCTGAACGCATTCGCATAGATCGTCCAGGTGTAGGGGACGCTGCCGCCGGTCGGCATGAAACTGGCATCACTGACGTAGAGATTATCCATGCCGTGCATTCGGCAGTTTGGATCGAGAACGGAGTTTTTCGGGTCGCAGCCGAACCGGCACCCTCCGGCAACAAGGTTTGGCGGCGGCGCCGAAGAGATGGAACGGCTGATCTCGACGGCACCCATTTGGCGCAGCACATTCTCCGCCTTGTCCGCAAGAAAATTCCCGACTTCGATGTCGTGCGGATGTCCGAACAGTCTAATACTGCCAACCGGTACGCCCCATTTGTCTTTGACGGATTCATCGACCGACACAAAACAGTTGTCCGTTGGAAGCCAGTCGTTGAACACTTCGTAGGTGAAGATGCGTGCGTGTCTGAATGCATGTTCAAGTCGCGCCTGCAGCTGCTTCCCTCTTAACATTTTGCCATCTGCGTAAAGTTCACGCAGCGCGCGGCTGGTGGGATTGGCATGCTCGAACAGAAAATCGATTGTGCCGCCTTTGTAGGGTCGCCCGTAACGATGGTAGACATACCAGTCCTGAAGCGAACGATTTACAAAAGCGCCGCGGGTCATCAGCTCGTACTGCATTTTTTCGCTCAAGCGTGAATGTTCGAACCGTCCCTGCCCGCTTCCGCCGGCTGAGAAGATGAGATTTTTCCCAAGCTGTCCGTACCGATTGCCGATGCCATTGGGATGATGTCTGTTTTTGGAGTTCAGCAGCAATCGGACGCTCTCTATCGCCTGTGCGCTTACCACATAGACGGCGGCCTTGACCGTGACAGCATCTCCGCGCTTGTCATAATAGTGCACAGCAGTCGCCCGGGAGGGGTCGGCATCGATGCGATAGACATAGGCGTGCGGAATAATTTGGCAATTGCCCGTTGCCCTCGCTTTTTCAAGCAGCGCGGCGCGCGCATTGCCCTTGGCTCCCGTTGCGCAGCCGTAGCTGCCGCAGAAATTGGAGTAGGAGCAGCCGCTGCGTCCGAGGGCGTCATACGGAAGTACCGCGCGCGGTGTCGGGATGCTGTAATAGCCCAATGCCCTGCAGGCGTCGTCAAACCATTTTGAGATGGGTTGCTCCCATGTCGGCGGATAGGGGAAGTCTTTGGTCGAACGCGGTTCTTGATGCGGATGCTGTACGACTTTTCCGGAAACGCCGACAACCGATTCGACTTTGGCGTAATAAGGCTCAAGCATCTCATAGGTAATCGGCCAGTCGACAACATTTGCCCCCCGGATGCTTCCAAAGGTCGAACGCAGGCGAAAATCGTACGGTTTCATCCGGTGAAAATAGCCGCTCATAAGGTTGGTTGACCCGCCGACCATTGAGCCGTTCCAGAAGTTCCATCCCGATTCAGCGGCTGTCGTGCGTGCGATCGATCCGTCATCGCGATAGGTCTCGACGACATGATGTTCGTCTTGTAGCCGCGGGGTATAGATGCTGCGCCGGCTGACGGCAATCTCGTCTTTTGTAAACTCTTTTTCTGTGAGATAAGGCCCTTTCTCAAGTACTACGACCGAGTACCCGGCGAGGCTCAGTTCATACGCAATGGGTGCCGCTCCTGCCCCGCTGCCGACGATGCAGACATCATATTGCTTCATTTTTATCCTCGGTAAAAGGGGATTTTGGGCGCGGATACCCCGGTTCCAGGTGCAGCCAGTACCATCCAACCGCATGGGTATTCGCGCCATAGACAGGGTCGCATAACAGTGCCTCGAACAGATAAGAATAGATGGTCCATATCCAGTTGTCACCCCAGGTTTCCTGTATAACAGTTTCAAGCACTCTGTTGCGCTGTGCGGAAGTCAAATGATAATAGGCTTTTTTGAAATCAGTTTCGGATTGTTCGTTCAACCATGCTGCACCATTGAGAATAAACTGTTTTTCGCTCTGTTCAATGCGAGGATCATTCATGACCCCGCCAAGATAGCCCAGGGCATTCAGCATCACCGGTGAAGGTGCGCTTGCGCTGAATTCGAACAGGTCGCGATGAAGCATGCCGATGGTTTGGTAGGGCGATTCGAGCACGGTAAAATTGACGGCATAGGCCGCCTCGCTCTTTTGGGGCAATAGTGCCAGTGCCGCACCGGCGAGCAGAAAGGTTCGTCTTTCAATCATGCTCCGATTGTACCATAGCAAAGCGATAAAGCACACATTGGTTAGAATTGCATTTATGATAGATATGGATAATCAAAGCGGATTTGAGACAGACACCACAATGCTTGAACGCATAATGAAGCAGCTCGATGCACAGAATGTGGAACTGCTTATTTGCGATAACGATACGATGCGCGCCCTCAACCGCCAATACCGCCATATCGACAAGGCTACGGATGTGCTCAGCTTTCCGTTCGAAGCGATGCCTATGGCGCCGCTAGGCAGCATTGTCATCAACAGTGACCGCGTTAAAGAGGAAGCAAAGGTGTATGGTCATGGTGCAAACGACGAGTTTGCGTTGCTCTTTTTGCACGGCTTGCTGCATCTGCTGGGTTACGATCATGAAACGGATTCGGGCGAAATGAGGCGTAAAGAGGAAGAGGTGATCAAAGCATTGAAATTGCCGCAAAGTCTGATTGTCAGAACCGTGGAGAGGTAGCGCATGGAGTACCTGGTTTTCATCGCGGCCATGCTTGCTCTGATTTATGGTGCTGATTTTATCATTCGCGAGTCCGAGCGTATCGCCCTGCACTATGATATCTCGCACTTTGTCATCGGAGCCACGCTGATAGGGTTTGGAACGTCGCTGCCCGAAATGGCGGCGTCAATGATGGCCGCGGGGTATGACAAAACTGATATGGCGGTGGCAAATGTCATCGGCAGCGTTACGTTCAACATAACACTGGTGCTGGGGGCAGTGTTTCTCTTTGCCAAAAAGATGAACCCGGACCGGGACCTTTTCAACAAGGACAGCGCCTGGATTCTTTTTCCTGTCATTATCTATTTTCTTATGGCGTATGATGGTATTATCGGGCGTTTCGACGGCGCTGTTTTTGTCCTGCTGATGGGAGCGTATCTCTATTTTCTCTTCACAACCGACGGCGCTGAACTCTCCGAAGAGATTGACGAGTCACTTGAAAAAGAGCGGTTTGCTTGGGGGCGTTCTGCCGGCCTGCTTGCAGTGGGTTTCATTCTGACCATCGGCGGCGCGCATTTTGTGGTGGAGAGCGGCAGCGAAATCGCCAGGACACTCGGTGTCAGCGAATGGCTGATCGGCCTGGTGCTGATTTCACTCGGCACATCTCTGCCTGAACTCGTCGTTTCTCTTGTCTCGCTGAAAAAGGGCAATGCCGATATGAGCATCGGCAATATCATCGGTTCGAATGTGGCGAACTTCTCCATGGTGCTTGGCGGGGCATCGCTGATCCGTCCGCTGGGCATCGACCATGCCAATCAGTTTGATGTCTATATCATGATGGCGGCGTCATTGGCACTGCTGCTGATTCTGGCCAACAAACTCTACAGCAAGGCCGGAGGCATCTTCTTGCTGATGATTCTCGCGCTTTTCTTGCAGCACGCATTGGTGAAGGTTTAAGCAGGTGTTTCAATGCCATTGAGTCAAGAGCTCTTTTAGCGTCTTAAGATCGCCCTTTAACGTTTGATATAGCCGAACTCCAGCAGTTTGTCATAAATTTTCGAAACAATCTCTCCTGCGGCGGAGGCACCGTGCCCCCCGTGTTCAATCAGCACCGTCACGACATACTTTGGATGCTTGACCGGGCCATAGGTTGTCAGCCAGGCATGCGAACGGGTGTAATAGGCCATATCTTTCTCTTTGATGCGTTTTTTTGTCTGCTGGGATATTCCAATCACCTGTGCCGTGCCTGTTTTTCCGGCAATCATTACCTTTGAAGTAATATGGGCCGTTGCGGTGCCGTTGGGATGATTGCAGACCTGCTGCATGGCGCGCCGGATGATTGGCAGTTTCTGCTTTTGCCCTGCACTGAGTACATCCCTTGCCGGTATCGTGACGGTTTTGTTGTCAATCATCCTGGCCAAATGCGGCTTTGGAAGTTTTCCGCCGGCGATGAGTGCCGTGTTTTGTGCGATCTGCAGTGGCGTCACAAGCACGCTCCCCTGTCCGATAGACGTGTTGAGCGTTTCGCCGATGTACCACGGTTCATTGTAGCGCTGCCGTTTCCATGCACGATTGGGAATTGTGCCGATAAACTCATTTGGAAGATCGATCCCTGTTTTTTCTCCCAGCCCCATCATTTTGAGTCCTGTACTGATCTTTTCAATGCCCACTTTCAGGCTGCCTTTGTAAAAATAATCGTCACAGCTTTCCCGAATGGCTTTATTGATATCCGTCTTGCCGTGTCCCCAGCTTTTCCAGCAACGAAAGTTACGGTTGCCGAGTTTCATGGTCCCGGTACAGGTAACATAC
>JANTHE010000090.1 GCA_024762585.1 Sulfuricurvum sp.
TTCAGCAACTTCTGGAGGAAGCACTGAAAATCTCGCCGGCAGTTCTGCTCAGTGGGGCAAGGCAGGTTGGGAAATCCACATTATGTCTGCAGATGCCGCGTGAGTACAGGGTGTTCGATGATCTTACCGAGCGCGAAGCGGCGCTGAACGACAGCCGGGGCTACATCGCTTCACTGCCCAAACCGGTAACGCTCGATGAGATCCAAAAGGTACCTGAAGTGCTCGAAGGCGTCAAGCTTGAAATCGACAGGCATCGCAGTAACGGTACGTTTTTACTGACGGGATCGGCGAATGTGCTCGATATGAAAAAGGCCAAAGATACGCTGGCGGGCAGAGTGATCGAGATCGCCATGTGGCCGCTGTCGCAAAAGGAGATTTGCGGCAAGGCGGATGAAAACATTGTCGATCTAATCTTTTCGGAAGGACCTAATGGGCTTCAAATATCACCGATCACGCACGATAAGCTGCTTGACGCTGTGGTGCTGGGTGGTTACCCGGAAATACATAAAATTGATTCGCCGCGGGGGAGGTCGCTGTGGTTCAATGCCTACATCAGTACCTATGTCGAACGCGATATCCGTGATGTCGGCGAGCTGCGCGACATTGCCTCTTTTATACGTTTTTACAATATGCTGGCTCCCCGAAGCTGTGCCCTGCTCAACAAGTCGAGTCTGGCCGCCGACGCCTGTCTGTCCGAGCCGACCGTTTCGAACTATCTTGGCATGCTGGAGATGATCTACCAGGTTTCACTCATTAAACCGTACAGTTCCAACATCTCCAGACGGTTCATGAAATCGCCGAAGTTTTATATGACAGACAGCGGTCTGCTTTGTCATCTGCTGGGAATCAACGATGCGGAAGCGCTGAGCGGCTCATGGCATAAGGGAAATGTCTTCGAGACGTTTGTCTACAGTGAACTGCTTAAACATGTCAGCTACAGCCAGACGCGGCCCGAGCTTTATCACTACCGCACCACAGACAAAAAAGAGATCGATTTCATTCTCCAAAAGGGGGATGTCCTGGTCGCAATCGAGGTCAAAGCGGCGCAGAGCATCAAAAGCGATGCGTTTAAGCATATTGCAGATTTACAGAAAAAATCGTCGCGACGTGTGATTGGGATCGTGCTGTATGCAGGTGAGCAGGTGCTGCCGTTTGGCGATGAAACACATGAGCGGTACGCCATACCGCTCAGCGTGTTCTTTTAGCCCGCTGGAAGCGCGAAAAAGGCGACCGTGACGGTATCTGACACCTATGCTATAATTACCCTACAAAGATAAAAGAGGGGAATATAATGCTGTCGTTGGAGAATGTCAAGGAGATTATTTCAACCCTGAAAAAAGATATCAATGACAAATATAATGTAAATACCCTTTATGTTTTCGGCTCATATGCCAGGGATGAGCAGACTGCAAAAAGCGATCTTGACCTGTTGGTCGATTTCAAAAAAACTCCTGATCTTCTCACATTTATTGAGATGGAAGACTTTTTAAGCAAGAAAATCGGAATTCATGTCGATCTGGTACCGAAAAGAAAGCTCAAGCCACAAATTCGAGACACCATTTTGCATGAAGCTATAGCTGTATGAAAAGGAACTATAAACTTTTCCTCGAAGACATCAGTAATCGAATAACGAAAATTGAAACCTTTATCGGCACAATGGATTTTGATGAATTTATCAAAGATGACAAAACCGTCAGTGCCTGCATTCGGGAGATTGAGGTGATTGGTGAAGCCGCGAAGCAAATTCCGAAAGAGATTACCGAAAACTATGATGATCTTCCATGGCCTCTGATGGCAAAAATGAGGGATAAGCTTATTCATTGGTATTTCGAGGTCGATGAAGAGATTGTCTGGAAAGTCGCGCAAGAGAAGCTGCCTGAGATTAAAACGAAAATCGATAGAATCATTGAAAACCTATAAGCTTGCAGTTTGGAAGTCTTGAAGATGAACGTTGCCTGACTATGGTTGGAATTATGTTCGATCTGTTTCGCTCACAAGCGGGATGGCTAAGCTTCCGCCGGAAGCCCGAAAACGGCGACCGTGGCTGAAAAGAGCGCCATGACAAAGAAAAAGAGTGCCTTGATCCTGTGGTGGATTATATGCCTGCTGTGCCAGGCCACGGCGGTGGCGACGAGGCTTTGCAGGGCATAATAGAGGGCGAAGGCGCGCGAGGCATAGGTGATGATCTCGAAGACGTTCGAGCTCCAGACCAGTGCGATGCCCAGTGCGGCGATCAGCAGGTAGGCCGCCTTGAGCGGCAGGCGCTTTTTGCTGAGTTCATAGATGAGTCCGCCGCCGCCCTGTGTGTCGGCCACGGCGGCATCGAACTGGGCGATGAGCGCGAGACCGATGAGCATCCACGGCAGCACCGACGCCACATGTGCGGCGACGGTGACGATGGCGGTGTCCTGCCCCGTGGCAGGGAGCGGAAAGTTGAAGTAGTAGAGCATCAGGCCGATAAAGACGATGTAGATGAGTCCCGAGAGCTGCTGCGCCAGCCGCATAGAGCGGATGCGAAGCGTCGCGTCGTATTTGTCGCCGAGATAGCGCGAGGTCTCGAAGCCCTGGATAATGATGAGCATCCCCAGCACGACGCGCACGGCGTCGGTGTCGACCGCGGGGTCTTTAAAATGCAGCGCCCACTCTCCTTCGAAAAAGAGCAGACCGTTTTGCCATGCCAGCGCCGCGACCAGTGCCGTGATGACGGCGAGCTTGAGGCCTTCGAACTTTGAGAGAAACCCGAACCCCTTGTGACTGCCGAACCAGGCGATGATGAGCAGCACCCCGGTGGTGATGGCCTTGGAGATCTGCTCATGCTCGATGTTCATGGCACGTAGCGCGAAATCGCCGAACAGCGTCAGGTAGTAGGTGACGGAGATGACATAGGCAAAGGCGAGCGCGTAGTCCGAAAGGGTCTCGAACAGGTGGGCAGAACCCGCGAGTTGCTGATTCAGCAGCAGCGGTTCGGTGTGGGAGATGTTGAATCGGATGGCTTCGCCGATTCCGTAGGCCGCGAGCACCAGCAGCGTGATGGCCGCCAGCGCTTTCGAGCCGACGCTCATCTGTAAAATGGGCGCGATGACGAGAAACCCGCTGCCGATGATGGAGGCGAGCGGAATGACGGTCGCGCGCCAGAGGTGGCTACCGGTGACACGGGGCGCGAACAGCAGCGCGGCGGTAAGCAGAAAAACGGCAAGGACGATCAGATTGGTAGTCATGAGCGCATTATAGGTTAAAAAGGCTGTAGCTCCTACACGATCAGGCTTTTTTCGCCCCGGTCGACCAGCGCCAGCCAAGCCGGCAGCATGATGAGGTCGACCAGCACGGCGATGATCAGTGCCACGGCGGTCACGATGCCGAAATTGACGTTGGGCAGAAAATCGCTGAAAATGAAGATCATGAACGCGGAGCTCAAAATCAGCGTCGTGAAGATGATGGCGCTGCCCGCATAATGCATGACGTACGCCAGCGCCGCTTCGAAGCTTTCGCCCCGTCTGCGCGCTTCACGATACTTGACGAGGAAATGGATGGTGTCGTCTACGGCGACCCCGATAATGATCGCCCCGGAGATGGACACCCCGATGTCGATGGTGATGCCCAGCCACCCCATGACGCCGACGATCAGCGCGATCGGCAGGATGTTGGGCACGATGAAGAGCGGCAGCATCCGCCAGTTACGAAAGATGACGTACATCATCACCATCACCGACGCCAGCGCGAGCAGGATGGACTGAATCAGCGTGTCGGTCACGTCATGCTGCATATGCGCGAACATCTGCGTCTGCCCGTTGACCTGTGCACGGTAAGGGGTGGCGTCCCACCACCGTTCGGCCCATGCGATCATCTCCAGATCGAGCGACGTATCCACGATGTTGACCGAGGCGCTCAGCCGGAGCCGCCGCTCGTCGATATCCATTCGGTCGTTGATCTCCATCCCCTGCGGTAGCGAAAGGGAGTAGAGCAGCAGGTACTGCGCGACGAGGTTGCGGTCGTCTGGGATGCTCTTGGAGTCGTTCAGGACCTCGTTGAATTTTTTGATCACGTCGGCCAGGGAACCGGTATGCCGTACGGCGGGATATTTTGTCTTGAACGCCTCGGCGAAGCGTTCGACCGTGCGCATGAACGCCGGGTCTTTGATGCCGTCTTTCTCGCCCGAATCCACGACGATCTCGTAGGCCATCGGTCCGGTGAGATTGGCCTGTAAAAATGTCACCGTTTCGCGAAAAGGGACGTGTTCGCGGAAATAGCGTACGGTGTTGGAGTCGACCTTGACCCAGGCGATCCCGATGCCCAGCAGTGTGAAAAAGAGCAGGCTGCCCAGCATCAGGCTTTTGGCGTTGGCGGTGATGAAACGTGCGTAGCGCTGTGATTGCGCCTCACCGAACCCGATGCCGGTCTGCGCGGCAGATGTTAGTTTCACTTTCGGGTTGATGATAGCGAGGACCGCCGGCACGAACAGGATGGTCAGCACGAATGCCAGCAGTGAGGCGGTCGCGGTGGCGATACCCAGCGTCTTGACCGGGATGACGTGCGAGATGCCCAGCGAGGCGAAACCGACGGCAGTGGTGAGCGAGGTGAGCAAAATGGGCAGAAAGTTCTTGTGCACACTATAGCGGATGGAAGCGTGGTTGTCCATCCCTTTCCTGCGCCCGACGAGGTAGATCCAGAAGAGGTGCATGGCGTCGGCGATGCCGATGGCCACGACAAAGACCGGTATGTTCGCCGTGAAATTGTTGAGCTTGTAGCCCAGAAGCACCTGGCCGGCGAGTACGATCAAAAAAGTGAAGACGACGACGGAGATGCCCAGCAGCATCCCCGAGGGGCGGCGGAAGATGACCCACAGCAGCGCCATGGCGATGAGCAGTACCAGCGGCGTAAAGGTGGCGGCGTCATGCTGCCCCAGTTCGATGAACGCCATGTTGAGGATGGGACCGCCTCCCAGATGAAAGGCGTAGCCGCTGGCGTTTTCGTCGGCGACGATTTTCTGCGCCGCGGCCTTGAGACGGGCCGAGACTGCAGGGTCATCGCCCGCTTTCGGGGTCAGGCGCGCCGCGATCATCGTCGTTTTCAAATCCTCGCTGACGACACGGCCCATCACCTGCTCCTCATGCCGGATGACGCGCGCTTTTTCGGCAAGATCTTTCGGGCCGAGCGCGTCGATATCGGGGATGAAGTCCTCCACGAGCACGTCGTCGGGGTAGTCGGGGTCGGCATGGACATACTGGTAGTTCGTCAGCGAATCGACCCGGGCGATGTCGGGAGTGCGCCAGAGCTTTTCGGTGATACGGTCG
Source organism: Sulfuricurvum sp. (assembly GCA_024762585.1). GTDB lineage: Bacteria > Campylobacterota > Campylobacteria > Campylobacterales > Sulfurimonadaceae > Thiomicrolovo. The sequence goes on from JANTHE010000090.1 coordinate 5,292, forward strand.
ATGACATGCAGCGCTTTTTTGTTAAAGATGCCGTTGTCGTCTTTGAAAACGATCAGCAGGGCATCGTCGTTACCGAAGACACGGCGGAAGTCGTCATACTGGCGCAAAATGGGTGACTCTTCACCGAACCAGATGCGGTAACTGCCCTCGAACTGCAGATGTTTGAGCTGTGAGGCGAATGCGAACGCGACGAGGGGAATCAGCAGGGCGTAGACCCAGCGGAATTTGATGATGCCGTTGATGAAACGATCGAGGGTCATGGTATGTCCTTAAAAATAGTAGCCGAGCTTCAGCGAGATCGTCTGCAGCCGTCCCAGCAGATGAAAAGCAGTCAGCGTGTTTTTGGAAGGCTCGATGTAGCGGTAGTCCAGGTTGAACTTTAGCGTGTCGAAAAGACGGGTCTCGTACTGGGCGTACCAGCTCTGCTCGTTGTATTCCAGATCCGAAACGACTCCGCCGACCAGTGAGGCGTCGTTGAGATTGTTCCAGCTGTAGCGCACTCCCACGAAGAGATCGTTTTGAAAGATCTGGAACAGTTCGAGGTCCGTATAGCGCTCCGGGCCGCTTTCGAGCGCTTCATAACGGTAGTACTCCGCCAGCAGCCCCAGGTCGGCGTCACCGTGCACTTGCGTCAACGTATGCTCCACCCCAGCGCCGATGTGGTAATAGTCGGCAATGTGCTTGTTGTCGATGACATCGGTGTAGAGCGCTTCGAGTTTGAAGAGCGTCTCGCCCACGACGAGCGTGTCGTAGGTCATCGCCTTGTTGACGAGATAGGCCTGTTCGGTGAGCGTAACCGGCTGCGTGCCGTTCAGCGGTCCGTCGGGGAGGAAGTAGCGCTGCGCATCGTAGCCGTGCTGCAAGATGACCGCGTAATCGAGCGGGTACTCCGTCTCCGTCGAACCGCTGTAACGCAGGTAGACGGTGGGGCGGGTGCGCGATTTTTCCGTCTGCAGGTCACTGTCGTAGCGGGCGAACGGGGGGAAGAAGTAGTAGACATACGGCGGTTTTGCCATCTTTTGATCTTCCTCGTAGAATTTGGCGATCAGCGAGAGCGAGCCGGTGTCGGTGTAGTGGGTCCAGGCTGCGTTCCACGCGCCCATCTTGTCGTTTTCGAACGGGCCGCTGCGCACATCGACGGGGTTGAAACCGTCGACGATGTTGCGCACTTCCAGCGCGCCCCAGAAGCGGATATTTCGACCGGCCATCAGCTGGTCTTCATCGAAATCGTAACTGGCGTACAGCTCGTCGAGGCGGAAGAAACTACGGCCGTTATGCTGGTCGCTTCCCAGCAGGTCATAGTAGTCCTGCTGCGCGTTGAACTGCGCAAACCCGCGAAAGGAACCCCGGGTGTATTCGGCTTCGAGGTTTCCCAAAAGCGTAAAGTCATTTTTGTGCTTTCCCTCCGGATGGATTAAAAACGCATCGCCCAGCAGGTCCGCATGGCCGCGGATATCGATGTCGGCCAGCAGCGGCAGTGCGGCGAGCAGGAGGAGGGGTGCCGGTTTCATCGCTTGAGGACGCGCTTGTGGAAATCTTTGTCCGAGAGGCCCGTCTTGATCTTTTCGTTTTCCCAGACCAGAATGGTCTTTTTGTCGTTTTGATGGTTGGTCATCGTGATCTTTCCGATACGCCAGACACCGTCTATTTTTCGGTAGTCATCGAACACGGCCGTCTTGAGCAGGGCGTTCTTTCGGTCATAGTAGTCCACACGCCGGATGAGGTACGTTTCGGGGTCGACCCAGCTGATCTCTTTGGTGTAGCCGGAGTTCTTATCCCTGGGGATTCGTACCGTCTTGTAGTAGGGTTTGCCTTCGAGCTTCACCGTCTCCGCGTCGCCTTGGTAGCTG
>JANTHE010000091.1 GCA_024762585.1 Sulfuricurvum sp.
GGTTCCGATACGCGAAATCACCGGAAAGTGTATTGTGGAATCAGTTCTCGCGGGAACCGGGTTTTATGGCTTCGCTGCCTGCTTTGCACAATGGGCACTCTTCGGGCGCGTACATTTCGAAATCGAAATCGGCCAAGGCGAAGAAGGGGAGGTTGTCAGGCAGTTTACAGTTGGGTTTGGCAACGATATCGCTGTTTTCCCGTCGGCAGAATCCCCGGTTGGCCAATGCGGCGAATGCCACGACTTCCGCACCGAGTGATTCGACGGCGGCAGAGGCTTCCATCGCCGAACCGCCGGTGGTGATGATGTCTTCGCAGATTAGGATTTTTTCACCATGCTTGACATCGAAGCCGCGGCGAAGCGTCATGGCGCCGTCTACGCGCTCCGTGAAGATGTAGCGCGCATCCAGTGCCTGCGCCAGTGCAAATCCGGCAATCAGGCCCCCGATGGCCGGAGAGCAGACCGTGTCGATCTCAATGCCGTCGGCTTTAATCTGTTCAGCCAGTGCATCCGCAAGCTTTTTGGCTGTTTTGGGGTCTTCAAGGACTTTAGCGGACTGAAGATAGAATTGAGAGTGGTTGCCTGAACTCAGCTTGAAGTGACCTTCAAGCATGGCATCAGCATCGAGGTAGATCTGTTTGATATCCATGGGTCTTACACCGTCATAATGGCTTGTTCTTTTTGTTTGACGACATCGTCAACCTTCGCCGTCATTTTGTCGGTGATCTTTTGGATGTTCTCCTGGGCGCGCTTGGAGTCGTCTTCGGTGATCTCTTTCTCTTTTTCAAGTTTTTTGACGGCGTCGTTCGCTTTGCGGCGATCATTTCGGATGGCCACTTTGGCGTCTTCGCCCATCTTCTTGAGCTTCTTGACGTTTTCCTGGCGCTGTTCGACCGTCATCGGCGGGAAGAAGAGCTTGACCTGCTCGCCGTCATTGGTGGGATTGACACCGATATTCGCCTTGGCGATCGCCGATTCAATATCACCGAGCAGCGGTTTTTCCCACGGGGAGACGGTAATCGTCGTGGCATCGGTTGCCAGGACTGTCGCGACCTGTGCGAGCGGTGTGGGCGCGCCGTAATACTCGACTTTGATGCCGTCGAGGACCTGTGTCGTTACTTTGCCCGTACGGAGGGTCTTGAACTGTGACTGCATGTGCTCGATGGCACCCTCCATGTCCATTTCGCACTCTTCGTAGATATCATCCAACATTCGCTACTCCTTTACTAAAATGATGCCGTTTTGGTACGGACCGACTTTCAAAAACAGTCTCGTTCTCGGGTTGGTCAGTTTTTTGTCCAGCCGAAGAGAGATATCGCCGTTTTTTACGGCAACTCTTTGCCAGCCTTCGCCCGTTATAAACAGTTCCGCAGTTTTATATTTCGGTGCAATTTTAGCGTGAATTTCTTTTAATCTGCCATCTTCAGGCCATTGAGTCGGTGCAAGCCACCGGACATCGAGGCGTTTGATTTTCAGCTTCTGCTCAATGAGATTTTCTCCGGTCAGTGCGAAGCGGTCAAGATCAAGCGGATCGCTGCTACTGTTGACCGCCCCGCCGGTCTGGTTCAAGATAAGGTCGAACCCGTATGCGGCAATGGCGGCCTTGACATCCGGGTTGTATTCGCCGTAAGGGTATGCGTAATAGCTTGGAACGATTTGCAGCTGTTTTGCAAATGATCGAAGCGCACGTTCCGTATCGTCTTTGAGCATATAGGGTGCGAGGTGGGCCTCATGCCGGTGCCCGTACCCGTGAAGTCCGATCTCGCCGTATCTGGCTGCTTCACGGATCTGTTCCCAGCTCATGAAGTCTCCGTAGCCCTTGTCTGTTGCTTCGACATAGACGAAGAGCGTAAAAGGGTACCCGTACTCTTTGAAAACCGGTAGACCGTTTTCATAAAAACTTTTGTAGCTGTCGTCAATGGTCAGCACGACCCATTGGTCGTTGATAGGTTCATGGTGTTTTAACGCTTTCGCCAGACGTGAGAGCGGAATGACTTTATAGCCGTAGTGTTTCAGGTAATCGAATTCAGCCCGTAGGGTCTCTATTGATGTATTCGTCGAGGGGTGAAGAGGATCACCGAAACGGTGAAAGACAAAGAGATGCGCATCGGCCGCCAGCAGCAGCGGCAGCAGTGCGGCGAGCAGTATGCCGCGCATCAGGCGGTCAGTGCGAAGTGTTGGCTTCAACAGCCGGTGCAACCGGTGCATTGTCAGCGACAGTTGGGGCTGGTGCAGTTACCGGTGTTGTGATCTCGTCCACGACGGATTTGTTAGCAGCCTGAGCATAAAAATAGCCCAAGGTGATCGTGTTGGCTACGAAGAGAAAGCCGAGGAAAAATGTCGCTTTGGCCAGAAAGCTGCCGGGGCCTTTCGCACCGAAGACGGATTCGTTGGATCCGCTGTAGGCTCCCAGCCCAATACTGGAGCTTTTTTGCAGCAGCACGATGATGGTCAGCAAAACCACCAGAACGATCTGTACGATCAGCAGAATAGAGGTCATAAATATCCTTGAGATTGATTGCTGTGTATTAAAGTGGCGAATTATAGCAAAAAAAAGCCTACACTCTCTAGGCATAGTATGAAGGATGAAACCTTCGGTATAATTCGGGCAATTTAAACGTATGTAAATCCACAGGGAGCCGAGTATGAAAAAAGCGATCATCGTGTTGTTAATACTGCTGGCACTGCTGATGACGGCGCTCATTGTATTGACTCCGGAGAAGAAGGTCCGCAGCGAACATCCTGATGTCATCGTTACGACCTTTGCTTTGTACGATATCGCCCGGCATCTTCTCGCGCAGGATGCCGAGGCGCAGATGCTCATTCCGTTCGGACGCGATGTGCATACCTATGAACCGACGCCTCTGGATATGGCCCGGGTCGAGCGTTCCCGTCTGTTTTTGTATAGCGGGGCGGGACTGGAGCCGTGGGCTTCACACTTTGCATCACTGAAGCAGGCTGTGGACATGAGCAGGTTCGTGTCGCTCCGTGTGGCCGAGCATTCGCATCATCATGGTGAATCGGAACATCATGACGAACCGGAGGACGAGGAAACGCATACAAGCGGGTATGATCCGCATTACTGGCTGGATACGGACAATATGGTACGACTGACCGAGGCGATGCAACAGACATTCACCCGTCTCTATCCGAAGCATGCCAATGCAATCAATGAACGGGCGAAGCAATACATTGCCCGCCTGAAGCAATTGGACGCCCTTTATAAAAAGCGGCTGTCAACGTGCCGGCTCGATACCATTGTCGTAAATCACAATGCGTTCGGATACCTGGCGCAGCGTTACGGTTTTCATGTCGCGGCAATCAGCGGTCTGTCCCCCGACACCATGCCTGACGCGCAAACGATGGCAGCGCTGAGCGATGTCATCAAGACCAAGAAGATAAAAACAGTCTTTTACGAATCGTTTATCAGTGATAAGCTCGCCGCAGCGCTGGCAAAAGAGAGCGGGGCGAGGGTGGCGGTACTGCAGCCTCTTGCCAATATCACCGCCAAGGAGATCGGTGCGGACTACTTCCGGTTGATGAATGCAAACCTGCTGAAACTGCATGATGCGCTGGAGTGCCAATGACGTTTGAGCCCGCCGTATTTGAAGTGGAGCACCTTGAATTGATTGCCGGCGGACAGCCGATTCTCAAAGAGGTGTCCTTCAAGGTACTGCAAGGCGAGTACTGTGCCGTCATCGGCCCCAACGGCGGAGGGAAGACCACACTGATGCGGCTGCTCCTTGGGCTGCAGAAACCGACAGCCGGAACGATCAGGCTGTTCGGAGAGGCGCAGGCCCGGTTTCGTCACTGGGACCGGATCGGATATGTACCGCAGCAGGTCACGCAGACCGATCGTCTTTTCCCCGGAACGGTAGAGGAGATTGTCAGCATGGGGCGTATTTCGAAACTGGGATGGAGCAAGCGCTGGCGTAAAGAGGATCTTCGGCAGATCGAGGGTGCCATGGCGCGGATGGAGGTGCTGGATTTGCGCCATCGGCTCATCGGCGAGCTCTCCGGAGGGCAGCGGCAGCGGGTCATGATTGCACGGGCATTGGCCTCGGATCCGAAGGTGCTGATCCTGGATGAGCCGAATACGGGAGTGGATCAACCTTCACAGCAGCGATTTTATGCCCTGTTGCGTCAATTGAACCGGGAGTCGCACCTTACGATCTTGTTTGTGACGCATGATGTTGGTGTCATTGCAGATGATATCGGCCGCCTTTTTACCGTCAATCAGACGCTCAGCACGTGTAACGACCCTAAAGCGTTGATGAGCTGCGAAGGTATGAGCGAGCTTTACGGCATCGACGCGCACCTGTTGAGTCAGCATCACAGGCATTGAGGGGATGGGCATGTTGGAGATGTTTCAGTATCAGTTTATGGTCAACGCGTTTCTTGCGGGGATCATGATTGCGCTGCTGGCGGCTTTTAGCGGATCATTTATGGTGCTGCGCCGCTACGCGCTGCTGACGGAAACCCTGGCCCATTCGGCGCTTGTCGGTGTTGCCGTCGGCATCTTGATGGGAAACAATCCTGTTTGGATGGCGGTCGTGGCTGCCGTGCTCAGCGCCTGGACGATTGAGTACCTGCGCAGTTTTTTTCACCTCTACTCCGATGCTATCCTTGCTATTTTCCTTTCGGGCTCTCTGGCGCTGGCCGTGATTATTGTTTCCCTGGCAGGAGCGTTTAACAGTTCTCTGTTCAGTTATCTCTTTGGCTCCATACTGTCGGTCACGCGCGAGGAGGTCTGGACGATTTTTGCTGTAGGTATTCCTGCGCTGCTGCTGCTTGGTTATTATTACAAAGAACTCTATTTTATTGCCTATGACGAGGAGGTGGCCAAGACAAGCGGGATCCGGGTAACGATGCTCAATTTTATGCTCGTCAGCATCGTCGCGGTGATCATAGCGCTCTCCATTCGTATTGTGGGAACGCTGTTGATCGGTGCACTGATGGTCATCCCGACGGTCGCGGCACTGCGTTATCGTCTGGGGTTCACGTCCACGGTCGCACTTTCGATTGTATTTGCGCTCTTTTCCGTGATTGCCGGAATGATGCTTTCGTACCTGTTTTCGCTGCCAAGCGGCGCCACGATTGTCTTGTGTGTTCTGGCGATTTTTGTCATCTCTTTGGTGATCAACCGCCGATGAACGTATCGAACGAGTTTTCACGTTATGCCGATCATTACGGGGAGCATAATATCATTCAAGAAAAGGTCGCCGACAGGTTGATCGGCGCGATTGCGGATGCGCCAAAAGCCCTGCTCGATATCGGCTGCGGGCATGGCGCTGTCACGCAGCGGATACACTGGTCCTATACACATCTAATTGCCGTTGATTTCGCTCCGCGTATGCTGGAACTGCATCCCAAAGGCAAAGGTATTGAGTGTATTTACGGCGACTTTGACAATCCGGAATTGTACGCCTATCTCAAAGAGCACCGTTTCGATCGCATTATTTCGGCATCGGCGTTGCAGTGGTCGCCGGACCTTGCGCATACGTTCGGCCTGATACGCTCCCTCGGTGCACCGGTCTCGCTGGCAATTTTTACAGCCGGTACGTTCAGAACACTGTTTGAAACGGCTGGGATCCCCCCGCTTTTACGGGATGCAGAAGTCTTGGAGGTAATGGGTGAAACGTATTTTGGAGCCAGATGCGAGACGGTGCGCTACTCGCTTTCGTTTGAGAATACCCGTGAGATGTTTCGTTATATCAAACGAAGCGGGGTGAGTGGGAATCGAAATATACTCTCTTATAAAGAGATGAAAGCGTTGATGAATAACTATCCAAAGAATTACCTGGAGTTTGAAGTCATCTTTATTGAGAGCTGAGCAGGTGGTTTTTTTCCAGTGTGTAGAGTTCATACCGGATCTGCTTGAAAGTTTCCGACAGCACCGGATCGACGATTTTGTACATCTCTTCGAGGACTCTTGATGATTCCTGCGCGCGTTTATAGTTGGCGATTAAAACACTTTGGACGTCGCTGCGCTGCAGTTCACTCGCTACGGTTGGGCGCAATACGTCATTGACACTGTCTCGGGAGGCGAGCAGGTTTTGAAGGTCTTCTATCCTGCTTCTGTGTCGTAGTGATTTTAGCTTTGTTGCGGTTGGCTTGTCATTTTGGAGGTAGCGGGCAATATCTTCAATGACCCTGATCCCCTCTTTAAGCCGGTTCAGATTGGCATCGATCACCCGGTACAGTTCGGGTGATATGGTTTTACTCTTCGCTGCCACCGAAGATTCCGAAGAGCTGCAGCAGTGCAATGAACAGGTTCAGAAAGTCGAGGTAAAGCGCGATGGCGCCCTCGACAGGCGTGCTATAGGCACCGCGAATGATGTTTTGTGTATCAAAAACGATCATGATCGTAAAGAGGACGACCACGGCCGCCGAAATACCGATCATCAGCATCGGGCTGTGCAGCAAGAAGGCATTGAGCAGGGAGCCGACAACGATGACGATCAGCGCGATCATCAGCGGTTTACCGAAACCGGTGAAGTCCTTAGTCGTCTTGATGGCGAAGAAGCTCATACCGCCAAAGATTACCGAGGTCATGGCAAAGGCATTCCCGACGACTGCCGCGCCTCCGGGCATATTGAGTGTGTAGGCCAGCAGCGGCGCAGTGGTGATACCTGTCATGAAGGTGAAGGCAAACATAACAATCAGGTTGATCCCCGGCTTATTCTTTACAAAGAAGAGACCAAACAGGAGTGCAAACTCCAAAATAATGAGTGGCAGAAATGCCCCTTGTATGGAGGCAGCCAGCGGAATACCAACGTAGGCGCCGACCGCACCGGCGAGCATTGAAGCCGCAAACAGTTTGTACGTCTCTTTTACAAAAGAAACAATTTGTGAATCGCTGCGGTGTGCCGCCTTGTAGGCCTGAGCGCCACCGCGAGCATAATCTCTATCATAGAGTCCCATGGTTTAAGTCCTTTTCTATAAATATATAGTTTTGTGTCTGCATACTATAGATACAGAAGTCAAATGGATAGTAAATGAATTTTTACAAAATGACGTAAAAAAGATAAGTTAGTCCTTTGATTTAAGGAGGCATGTTAAGTTTCGTAACGTATGT